>NZ_JBFUKD010000034.1:0-13761 GCF_056401005.1 Microvirga sp. P4_G7
GCCCTGGCCTGCGACCAGGCCCACGATTTTGAAAGCTGGTTCCCGTCGAGCGATGCGTATGAAGCGCAGCGCGCGCGTGGTTTCGTCACGTGCCCTTTCTGCAACTCCGCCAAGGTCGAGAAGCAGATCATGGCGCCCTCMGTCGCTCGCAGCGATCAAGAGCCCGCAGCACCTTCGTCTCTCCCGCCCCAGCCGCTGGCGGCCCTCACGGACAAAGACCGGGAAGTCCGGGCCATGTTGCGCGCCATGCGCGAGCAGGTGATGCAGAACGCCGAAAATGTCGGCGCCGGTTTCGTCGAAGAGGCGCGCAAGATGCATTACGGCGAGGCCGATCAGCGTTCGATCTATGGCGAGGCCGATCTCGCGGAGGCCCGCGCCTTGCTGGACGAGGGCATCGACGTGCTGCCGCTACCGGTCATCCCAGACGACAGAAACTGATCGCAGCTTTTCTCGGCGCGCTTCCGCTCCATCTCGTTCGGGCGAGAACGGGGATCGGAACTTGGCCGTCTTTTTCACCAGCGACACGCATTTCGGCGATCCCCGCGTCCTGAGCAAGGACAAGCGTCCCTTCGAGACCATCGCCGAACACGATGCGGCGCTGGTCGCACGTTGGAACGAGATCGTTTCGCCTGACGACATCGTTTGGCATCTCGGCGATTTCGCGCTTCATGTGACCGCTGACCGCATCGCGCAATTGCTCGCCGATCTGCCCGGTCGCAAACATCTCATCACCGGCAACAACGACGGACCGGACACAGTCCGGGCTGACGGGTGGGCGAGCGTGCAGGCCTACGCGGAACTGCACGAGGAGGGGAAGGATCTGGTGCTTTGCCACTACGCCTTCCGTACCTGGAAAAACAACAGCAAGGGCTGGATCGACCTGCACGGCCATTCCCACGGCAGGCTCAGCCCGTTGACGCGGCAATACGATGTCGGTGTCGATGTCTGGGACTTCCGTCCCGTGACGTTGGAGACCATTCTCACGACACGCCGTCGGCGATCGACTCTATCCCGCCACGCTCGGGTGACTTAAGACCGGATAGGTTCAATCACAGGCAGGTGCGCATGGCGATTTCGCGACAGATTACGATTGCCCATGCCTTCCTCAAGAGCGAGGCGGCTGGCGGCATCGTCCTCATGGGCGTCACCGTTCTCGCACTGCTCATCGCCAATTCGCCTGCCGCGGGAGCCTATTTCGGAGCCTTGCACGCATACGTCTTCGGATTGAGCGTCCTGCACTGGATCAATGACGGGCTCATGGCCCTGTTCTTTCTGCTCGTCGGGCTCGAGATCAAACGGGAATTTCTCGACGGTCAGCTCGCACGCTGGTCGCAGCGGGCGCTTCCGGGAATTGCGGCTCTAGGCGGCATGGTCGTTCCGGCGTTGATCTACATCGGGTTCACGTGGGCCGATCCTGTTGCCCGGCAAGGCTGGGCCATTCCTGCGGCCACGGACATCGCCTTTGCGCTCGGCGTTCTTGCGTTGCTCAGATCGCGCGTTCCCACATCGCTCAAGGTCTTTTTGACTGCGCTCGCCATTCTCGACGATCTCGGCGCCATTCTGATCATCGCGATTTTCTACTCCGCCGAATTGTCGTTCCCCATGCTTGCGGCGGCGGCCGCGTGTCTTGTGGTGCTTCTGCTGTTGAACCGAGTCGGCATCACGGTCCTTTCGCCCTACCTCGCCATCGGCGCGTTGCTGTGGTTCTTCATGCTGAAATCCGGCATTCATGCGACGCTCGCCGGCGTCGCCCTCGCGCTGACCATTCCGCTCGGACCGACGGGCGAGAACGCAAGCGCCGCGGGTTCGCCCCTCTACCGGCTCGAACATGCCCTGCAGCCATGGATCGCCTTCGTCGTCATTCCGATCTTCGGTTTCGCCAATGCCGGGCTGTCGTTCAAATCCCTCTCGGCCGACGCCTTTTCGGGGCCGGTGCCGCTCGGCGTCGCGGTGGGTCTGTTCCTGGGCAAACAGATCGGCGTGTTCGGCTTCTCGATGCTGGCCGTTCGGTGGAAACTCGCCGCGCTTCCCGCGGGAGCTTCCCGATCGCAATGCTACGGCGTCTCGCTCCTCTGCGGGATCGGGTTCACCATGAGCCTGTTCATCGGTGCGCTGGCCTTCCCCGACATGCCCGAGATGACCAGCTCGACGAAGGTCGGCGTTCTCGCCGGGTCGTTCCTGTCGGCTCTCGCCGGCTTCGCGGTCTTGCGCTTCGCAGCGCCGAAAGCTCAGGTGCGGGCGGCGAGCAGCATGTAGTTGACGGCCATGTCGGGCGACAGCGACYAGGTGCCGGTCAACGGGTTGTAGGTGACGCCCTGCCGATCCGTGACCGTGAGGCCGGCCGTCTCGATGGCATTGGACAATTCGTCCGGCGTCACGAACCGGTCCCAGTCATGCGTGCCCTTGGGCAACCAGCGCAGCAGATACTCGGCTCCTACGATGGCGAGTGCGAACGAACGCAAGGTCCGGTTGAGGGTCGCCATGGCAAAGACCCCGCCCGGCTTGACGGCCTTGCCGCAGGCGGTGACGAAGGCCTCGACGTCCGCCACGTGCTCCACCACCTCCATGGCGAGCACGATGTCGAAGGTCTCTGCGTTGGCGACCACCGATTCGACCGTCTCATTGCGATAATCGACCGGGATGGCTGCCCGTTCCGCGTGACGCTTGGCGACAGCGATGTTGGTCGGTGCCGGATCGAGCCCAGTGACCGTCGCGCCGAGGCGGGCGAGGGGCTCCGACAGGACCCCGCCGCCGCACCCGACRTCGAGAATGGTCAATCCTTCGAGCGAGCGGGCCGATCGCGGATCGCGGTCGAAGCGCCGGCAGGCCTCGTCGCGGATATAGGCCAGGCGCACGGGATTGAACCGATGCAGCACCTTCATGGGGCCCTTTGGGTCCCACCAGGTCTCGGCGATCGTGTCGAACCGGGCGACTTCATCCGCGTCGATCGTCGTCATGGCATCTCCCCATCTTCCTCTTGGCTTCCCCATGGTAAGGGATGCGCAAACCGTGCGTTGACAGCGCGCGGTCCCGCCGTCATGTATACGCGCCTTTTCGCTTAGTGCATGTTGCGCCGAAGTGGAAACGGTTCGGCCAGACGATCGTACTCCCTCTCGACAAGAGAGAGCCCGATTGGACGCGAAACCGATTCCGGCTCTTCCTGATCATGCCTTGGCGAGAGGTCCATTGCCCCTCGTCGATTGTCCTCTCTGAACGGCCATCTTCACTCATGCCCCGTCTCGTCATGAAGTTCGGCGGTACGTCCGTCGCCACGGTTGACCGCATTCGCAATGTGGCGCGGCATGTGAAACGCGAGGTCGAGGCCGGCTATGACGTCGCCGTGGTGGTCTCGGCCATGTCGGGCAAGACGAATGAGCTCGTCGGCTGGGTCAAGGACGCCTCCACCTTCTACGATTCGAAGGAATACGACGTGGTGGTCGCCTCGGGCGAGCAGATCACCTCCGGTCTCCTCGCCATCGCCCTGCAGGAGATGGGGCTGAGGGCTCGGTCCTGGCAGGGTTGGCAAATTCCGATTCTGACCTCGGAGGCCCACGGCTCCGCCCGTATCGCCGCCATCGACGGCACCGGGATCCTCAAGGGTTTCAACGAGGCTCGCGAGGTCGCGGTCGTCTCCGGCTTCCAGGGCATGCACCAGCCGACCCAACGGGTGACGACCCTCGGGCGCGGAGGCTCCGACACGAGCGCCGTGGCGCTCGCCGCCGCCATCCAGGCCGAACGCTGCGACATCTATACGGACGTCGACGGGGTCTACACGACCGATCCGCGCATCGTCCCCAAGGCCAAGCGCCTGGACAAAGTTTCCTACGAAGAAATGCTGGAAATGGCCTCGCTCGGCGCCAAGGTGCTGCAGGTGCGCTCGGTCGAGCTCGCCATGATGCACCGGGTGCCGACCTATGTGCGCTCCAGCTTCGACGATCCCGCCGACCCGAAACTCGGCACCCTCATCTGCGACGAGGAAGACATCATGGAACAGCAGGTCGTCACCGGCATCGCCTATTCCCGCGACGAAGCCCAGATCACCCTGCGGAATGTGGCCGACAAGCCCGGCATCGCCGCATCGATCTTCGTGCCGCTCGCCGACGCCAACATCAACGTGGACATGATCATCCAGGTGGTCTCGGACGACACCACCACGACGGACATCACGTTCACGGTCCCGGCGGCTGATTACGAGCGGGCCTGCGCGGTCCTCAACGACCACAAGGCCGAGATCGAATTCAAGAACCTCCAGGGCGCCACGGACGTCGTGAAGGTCTCCGCGATCGGGGTCGGCATGCGCAGCCACGCCGGCGTTGCGGCCAAGGCCTTCAAGGCTTTGGCGGACAAGGGCATCAACATCCGGGCGATTACGACGTCCGAGATTAAGTTCTCCGTTCTGATCGACTCGGCCTATACGGAGCTTGCGGTGCGTACGCTCCACTCGCTATACGGCCTTGACCAAGCCTGATTGACGGCCAGTCTATCAGGCTGAGACACTGCATCGAGACCGTCGGGCCCGCCCGTCGGCATCCTGAGGACGGGAACACGTAAGCTCATGCCAAGCGCTCCCGGCGGTCCGCGCCTCCTGTTGCGCCGACTCCGCGAGATCATGGCGGAGCCGGTCGGTGCTCAGGACCGCCTCGACAAGATCGTCGTCCTGATCGCCGCCAACATGGTCGCGGAGGTCTGCTCCGTCTATGTGCTGCGCGGCGATGGCGTTCTGGAGCTGTTCGCCACCGAGGGTCTGAACCGGGAAGCCGTCCACCTCACCACCATGCGCTCGGGAGAGGGCCTCGTCGGCCTCATCGCCTCGACGGCGGAGCCCCTGGCGCTCTCGGACGCCCAGAGCCACCCCGCCTTTTCCTACAAGCCCGAGACCGGCGAAGAGATTTATCACGGTTTCCTCGGCGTGCCGCTGCTGCGCGCCGGCAATACCCTCGGCGTCCTCGTCGTCCAGAACCGGACCCACCGGCTCTACCTCGAGGAGGAGATCGAGGCGCTCGAAATTACGGCAATGGTCCTGGCCGAGCTGGTCGCCACCGGCGAATTGCAGGCGCTCGCGCCCATCGAGACCGGCAGCGCCCTGCGCCGGGCTGTGAGCCAGCGCGGCGTTTCTCTGTCGGACGGCGTCGGCCTCGGCCATGTGGTGCTCCACGAGCCCCGGGTGGTGGTCAAGAACCTGATCGCCGAGAACGCGGAGGCCGAACTCTCCCGCCTCGAAGAGGCCATCGCGGCGGTCCGGGTTTCCATCGACGAGCTGATCGAACGGGGCGACGTCGCCCACCACGGCGAGCATCGCGAGGTGCTCGAAACCTTCCGCATGTTCGCCCACGATCAGGGTTGGCTCAGGCGGATGCGCGAGGCGGTGACGTCGGGCCTCACGGCCGAGGCCGCAGTCGAACGCGTTCAATCGGACAATCGCGCCCGCATGCTGCGGCAGACCGATCCGTATCTGCGCGAGCGCCTCCACGATCTCGACGATCTCGCCAACCGCCTTCTCCACATGCTGGTCGGCAAGGATATGGTGGCGGCGCGCACATCGCTGCCCGACAACGCCATTCTGGTGGCGCGCTCCATGGGGCCGGCGGCCCTGCTCGACTACGACCGTTCGCGCCTGCGAGGGCTCGTGTTGGAGGAAGGCGGGCCGACGAGCCATATCGCCATCGTCGCGAGGGCACTCGGCATACCGGCGGTCGGCGAGGTGGCGAATGCGACCTCGCTTGCCGATCCGGGCGACGCGATCATCGTCGACGGCGCCATGGGTGACGTGCAGATCCGACCGACCTCCGATGTGGAAGCCGCCTACGCCGAAAAGGCCCGGTTGCGGGCGCGGCGGCAGGAGCAGTACCGCAAGTTGCGAGACGTGCCCTCGGTGACCAAGGACGGCGTTAACGTCAAGCTCCAGCTCAATGCGGGTCTTCTCGTGGATCTGCCGCATTTGTCGGAAACGGGAGCCGAAGGCGTCGGCTTGTTTCGAACCGAGCTGCAATTCATGGTGGCGGAACGGATGCCGACGGCAGGCGAACAGCACGCGCTCTATAGCGCCGCTTTCGCGGAAGCCGGAGATCTGCCGATCACCTTCCGCACCCTCGATATCGGTGGCGACAAGATCCTGCCCTACATGCAGTCGATCGAGGAGGAAAATCCTGCTCTCGGCTGGCGGGCGATCCGCATCGGGCTCGATCGTCCGGGTCTCCTGCGGGTCCAATTGCGGGCGCTCTTGAAAGCGGCGGCGGGGCGGCCGCTGAAGATCATGTTCCCGATGATCGCGACCTGTGACGAATTCGTGCGGGCGAAGGAAATCGTCGCGCGCGAGAAGACACATTTGAGCCGGCACGGTCACATCCTGCCGTCGGATCTCCAACTGGGCGCCATGTTGGAGGTGCCCTCGCTGCTGTTCCAGCTCCGCGAGATCTGCGCCGAGGCCGATTTCATCTCGATCGGCTCCAACGACTTGATGCAGTTCCTCTTCGCCATCGACCGTGAGAACCGCCTCGTGGCGAACCGGTTCGATCCCTTGAGCGCACCGATGTTGCGGGCCCTGCGTTTGGTGTCCGACGAGGCGCGGCGCTCGGGCTGCACCGCGACGGTCTGCGGCGAAATCGGCGGCCGTCCGCTCGAAGCCATGGCCCTGATCGGCCTCGGCTTCCACGCCCTGTCCATGTCTCCGGCCTCTATCGGGCCGGTCAAGGCGATGTTGCTCGAACTCGATGCCGGTCTGGTCGGTTCTTTCCTGAATGAGGAACTGGAGCGGACCRGAAACGGCGAAAGCCTGCGGCCGCAGCTCACGCGTTTCGCCGAAAGCCACGGTATTCCGATCCGATGACGTTTGCGCCCCCTGCCGACCGCCTCAACGCCATTCTGGCGCGCCATGACATCATCATGGCGACGCTCAATGCCGGGCCCGACCCGGAAACCTTCGTCGCCCTGTCCCGGGAATTGTCGGAGCTCGACGGTGTCGTCGAGGCGATCCGCACCTACAACGCGATGGAGGAGAATCTGCAGGGTCTGCAGGCGCTGATCGACGATCCCGCAACCGATGCAGAGATGCGCTCGCTCGCCGAAGACGAACTGCCGCAGGCGCGCACGGGGGTCGAGAAGGCGGCGCAGGACCTGCGCATCATGCTTCTGCCCAAGGACGAGGCGGACGAGAAGAGCGCTATCCTGGAAGTCCGCGCAGGCACCGGTGGCGATGAAGCGGCGCTGTTCGCGGGCGATCTCTTCCGCATGTATGCGCGCTATGCCGAATTGAAGGGCTGGAAGGTCGAGATTCTGTCCGAGAGCGAGGGCACGGCCGGCGGATACAAGGAAATTTCAGCGGAGATCAAAGGGCGCGGTGTGTTCGCGCGCCTGAAGTTCGAGAGCGGGGTCCATCGGGTCCAGCGGGTTCCGGACACCGAGACGCAGGGACGGATCCACACCTCGGCTGCAACCGTCGCCGTGTTGCCCGAAGCCGAAGACGTCGACATCGTGATCAACGACGCGGATCTGAAGATCGACACCATGCGGGCGCAAGGGGCGGGCGGCCAGCACGTCAACAAGACCGAATCGGCGATCCGGATCACCCATATGCCGACCGGCATGGTGGTTTTCGTGCAGGACGAGCGCTCGCAGCACAAGAACAGAGCGCGCGCCATGGCTCTCCTTCGGGCGCGCCTCTACGACGCCGAACGCACCGCAAAGGATGCCGTCCGCGCCGCCGATCGAAAGTCGCAGGTCGGCTCGGGCGATCGTTCGGAACGCATTCGCACGTACAATTTCCCGCAAGGGCGGGTCACCGATCACCGGATCAATCTCACGCTCTACAAGATCGAAGAGATCATGAACGGCAACGCACTCGATGAACTCATCGACGCACTCGTCACGGAGCATCAGGCCGCGCAACTCGCGGACCAGGACGCTGCGTGATCGAGGGCCTCAGCCACATCACCCTGATCACCCGCGATCTCGACCGCATGAGCGCGATCATCGAGACGATCTTCGAAGGCCGCGAACGGATCGCGGCAATGGGTCTTCAGGCCCGCGAATCACGTCCGCGCATCGAGGGCGAAGGACACTCGCTTTATTTCTACGACGACGACAACCACCTCTTCGAATTGCACACTGGGACGCTTCAGGAACGCCTGCGGCGCTACGAGCAAGGCAGCCTTCGTGACGCGCGCTGAGGCCCTGCGGGACCTTCGCCTGCGCCTTTCATCGGCGGGCTTCGAAGCCTCGGGTCTCGACGCCCGGCTGCTGCTGCTGGGTGCGCTCGGCATTTCCGCGACGGAACTGACCCTTCGACCGGATCTCGTCTTGTCACCGGAGGAGGCCGAGAGGCTATCGTTGTTCGCAGCGCGCCGCCTTACCCATGAGCCCGTGGCGCGAATTCTCGGCGAGCGGGAGTTCTGGGGACTGCCCTTCGCGCTTTCGCCCGAGACGCTCGTGCCGCGGCCGGATACGGAGACCGTTGTCGAGACGGCCCTGCGTCTCGTGCCGGATCGAGCCGCCCCGCATAGGCTGATCGATTTCGGGACCGGATCGGGCATTCTTCTCGTGGCGCTGCTTCATGAATGGCCGCAGGCGAGGGGCGTCGGCGTCGACCGGTCGTTCGCAGCCTTGCGATCGGCAAAACGCAACGCGGCGCGCAACAATGTGGGTGAGCGGGCGATGTTCGTCGCTTCCGATTGGGGCTCGTCCATCCGGGGATCCTTCGACGTGATCGTCTCCAACCCTCCCTACATCGCCTCGTCCGTGATCGGGGGGCTCGCCCCAGACGTGCGCCAGCATGATCCGCGCCTTGCTCTCGATGGGGGCGAGGACGGTCTCGATGCCTATCGGATCCTTCTCGGTGAGGCGGAGCGGCTGCTCGTCCCGCAAGGGCTGCTGATTCTCGAAATCGGGTACGATCAAGGCGATGCCTTGAGAAGCTTGGCCACGGGGCGTGCCCTTGAAATTCTCGAGTTGGTCCATGATCTCGCCGGCAATCCCCGCTGCGTCGCCCTGAAACGGACATGATCACGAGGGATAAGCTGTCATCCATTAAGAGAGCAAAAGCAGAAAAATCGCTTGTTGGACCGGGCGGAACCCGCTAGATTCGGGCTTAGAGATCGTCCTCGGTCAAAACAAATCGGCGAAAACCTAACTTAGGACGCACGCCGGAGACCAAACGATATCAATCGCGCAGGCAGGGGCTTTTGAACGGCCAGGCGCGATCACTTGAACCCGACACTGAAGGACGGCCAGGCATTCACGATGAATGTCGGAGCTGAACGACAGACGGCTAGCCACGCGGACGGTGGGCACTCGCCCGTCCGCCGAGGACAGGCTTGGAATCGCGCGGGCTCGAAGAACCAGCGAGGGTCATAGACCAAAGATGAGACCAGGACAGAACAGGCGCATGCGCGGCCGTAACCGCAACAACAACAGCAAGGGGCCAAATCCCTTGACGCGGAGCTACGAGTCGAACGGCCCGGATGTAAAAATCCGCGGCACGGCTCAGCATATCGCCGAGAAATACAGCCAGCTCGCGCGTGATGCGCAGTCGAGCGGCGACCCGGTGGCGGCGGAGAACTATCTCCAGCACGCCGAGCATTATTATCGCATCATCGCTGCGGCTCAGGAGCAATTGCGCGAGCAATACGGCTATCAGGGCCGCTTCGATGACGAGGGCGACGAAGAGGGCGGCGACCGTTCCGGCTTCGGACCCGACGATTCCGACCCGGCGTCGCAGCCGCAACCCTACGACCAGCGGGCCGAAGGCGAGCGGTTCGACCGCAACGAACGCCAGCCACGTTTCGATCGGAACGAGCGCCAAGATCGTGGCGAACGCCAGGATCGTCCCGAACGCCAGGATCGTCCTGAGCGCCAGGATCGTCCCGAGCGCCAAGATCGTCCCGAGCGCCAGGATCGCGGCGACCGTCCCGAGCGTCAGGATCGTCCCGAGCGACGTGACCGCTTTCAGCGCGATCGGGCACCGCGTCAGGATTTCAATCGCGACGACCAGCCCCGCCAGGATCGTCCGGAGCGTCAAGATCGCCCGGAGCGTCAGGATCGCCCGGAGCGTCAAGATCGTCCCGAGCGTCAGGATCGTGCCGAGCGTGGGGAGTTCCGCCGCGAGCGTCGCCGTCCCGAGGATTCTGATGTCTCCGACGCGGGCAGCCTGCCTGCGTTCCTGACCAATCCGGTTCGTGCGCCGATCACGGTCGAGAGCGACGAAAAGCCGGTGCCGGTCCAGGAAAGCCTGGCCCTCAACGGTGAAGACGAAGCGCGTCCGCGCCGTCGTCGTCGGGTCCGCAAGGATTTCGAGGAAGGCCGCCCGGAAAGCGGTGCCGATCTTTCCCCGGAAGGCGTCGAGCCGGCGGCCGAATAAGCCGGATCCGCCAGGTTTCGAGAAATGAATTCAAGGGAGGGCTGACGCTCTCCCTTTTTTGTCGTCCGGTGTTCACGAGAGCGGTAGCGTTCCCTGCTCCGGCACAAAGGTCTCGCCCTCGACGAGATCTCCCCCCGACAGGATCTCCGCGTAGACGCCACAATCGAAGTGGCCATAGGTCTGCATCAGGGTTTTGGGGATGGTGAGATCACGCAGTCCCGTCGTCGGATCGACATTGGTCGCGGCGCAGCGCTCGATCCGTTTGGTGACTTTCAGGCGCAGACCTGACGGTGAAGTCAGGATCTGCCCGACAAGATCGAACTCGGTCCAAGGATCCAGACCGTCGAGATGGAGGTTGCCTCGGAAGCGGAGTGGATCGACCGGCGCGCCGACGACATCCTGGAGCGCGCGCACGCTCGCCAGATTGATCAGCGAAACGAACCCGCGGCGCGAATCGGTGAACCGGAACCCGGCAGGGCCGGTCAGTACCTTCGGTGTCCCGCGCAGCTCATCCGGCATGTAGCTTGCGAAGAATGTCTCGATCGTGCGTCGGCCATCGTTCGTGGAAAGGTCGCCTCTGACGGCATCCTGGCCGTCCTTTTCGATCACGAGCGTCGACGAATCGTCCAGATAACGGGTCTTGAGCCGCGCCAGACTCTCGTTCCGCATCAGCATCAGGAACTTGATCTTCGGCTGGTGCTCGGGCTTTGCCGGATCGAAACCGGATGGACCGTTCTCGATGGCGTACAGGCGGTCACCGGGGAAGTAATGCCCGGCGGCAAGGCTCGTGCGGGCCAAGCGCTCCGGCGAGAGGCCCTTGACCGGGTAGCGGTAGAGAGAGGCGATGCGAATGCTCATGGAGCAGGATTAGAGCATGACTGACTAAAGCGAAATCCGCCTTCTATGGCTCACCGACGCTCACCGCCGCCTTTCGTCCTCACGATCGTCCAAGAGATGGGGGCGTTGATCAAGTTCCAAGATCACGGGTTGCGCATCCGGGAGTCGTGAATCCCGCCAACTGCCGAGAGGGCGATCATGTCCTCTGTCGATAGATGGCTCTTGCTCAGTCGCGCGTCGTCTTATCCCCGCCATCGCGACCAACCCGCGCATCACGACCCTCGACACCCCGAGTATCGTCACCGCGATCGTGACGATCCAAAGTGCTTGGATTGGATCCGAGGCGGCGTGAAATTTGGAAAGCCAATCCGCGGCGAAACTGTACGGCTGGTCCATTTGTCGTCTTCCCTCCTCCTGAAGCGACCACCAGCGCCGCTGGTGGTCGGGGAGGTAAGAAGCCGTCAACAGACGACCGCGCTGCCCTTTAGACTTTCGCCCTGGACATGCGACAGCGCCTCCCCGACCGTAACGGCTGGGAAGGCATCGTTGCGGCCGATGCCGGCCGCTGTTGACGGGGTTCTTACGCCCCGGAGCCAAGCTTTGGCTCCAAGGGGTTGTTACACCTTGTCACGCAGCGGAGTAAATGCGCTGAAAGAGGGGCTCTGCCGCGACCGCTCTATTCCTGCCCTCGCGAAAGCACATCCTCGTCGTCGCCCTCGCGCGGCGGCGCCTTGCCGCCGGCGGCGACACCCTGGTCTTCGGCCGCTTTGCGGGCCTTTTCGGTCGTCTCGCCGAAGGTCTTGGGCGTCACGGACGGGCCTCGCTCGAGCGGGCTTTCCGGGACCGCAGCACCCATCGCCGCGTTGCGCGCGAGATCGGCGCGCGCTTTTTCGGCTTCCGACCGCGGATCGCCACTCCTGTCGTCGCGTTTCTTGTCGCCCATGGGAGCCTCCTCAGGATTGCTAGGGTCAATGCCCGGAAAAAGCCGCGGTTCCCGACGCCCATGCCCCTTGTTGTGGCGCTTTGGTCACACCAGTTTAGGGACAGCGGATGCCTCGACGAGGGTCCGAGATCACACGGTTTGCCCGGGCCTCAGGCAGGACGGGCGAACGTCGGAAGGGGTGAGCGATGAATTTTGAGAAATATACCGAGCGCGCGCGGGGCTTCGTTCAGGCGGCGCAGAATCTCGCCATGCGCGAGGGCCATCCGCAATTTGCGCCGGGCCATGTCCTGAAAGTGCTGCTCGACGATCCCGAGGGGCTGTGTGCGGGCTTGATCGACCGCGCCGGCGGACGCTCGCGTGAGGCGCTTGCCGCCGTCGAGCAATGGCTCGCCAAGCAACCGAAAGTATCTGGCGGCGCCGCGCAACCGCAGGCGACGCGCGATCTGATGCGCTTTTTCGACACCGCCGAGAAAACAGCCGAGAAGGCGGGCGATTCCTATGTGACGGTCGAACGCATGTTGCTCGCACTGGCGGTCGAAAAAGACACCGATGCGGGCAAGATCCTCGCAGAGGCCGGCGTCACGCCGCAGGGCCTGAACGCCGCGATCAACGCGCTGCGCAAGGGCCGCACCGCTGACAATGCGACGGCTGAGAACGCCTACGACGCGTTGAAGAAATATGCGCGCGACCTCACGGAAGCGGCGCGCGAAGGCAAGCTCGACCCGGTGATCGGCCGCGACGAGGAAATCCGCCGCACCATCCAGGTGCTGTCACGCCGCACCAAGAACAATCCCGTGCTCATCGGCGAACCGGGCGTCGGCAAGACCGCCGTCGTCGAAGGCCTTGCCTTGCGCATCGTCAATGGCGACGTGCCCGAGAGCCTCAAGGACAAGCAACTGCTCGCGCTCGACATGGGCKCGCTCATCGCCGGCGCGAAATATCGCGGCGAGTTCGAGGAGCGGCTGAAAGCCGTTTTGAGCGAAGTGACATCGGCCGATGGCGRCATCATTCTCTTCATCGACGAAATGCACACCCTCGTCGGTGCTGGGAAAGCCGACGGCGCCATGGATGCGTCCAATCTCCTGAAGCCTGCGCTTGCGCGCGGTGAATTGCACTGCGTCGGCGCGACCACGCTCGATGAATACCGCAAGCACGTGGAAAAGGACGCTGCACTCGCACGCCGGTTCCAGCCGATCTTCGTCGACGAGCCGTCAGTCGAAGACACGGTGTCGATCCTGCGCGGTATCAAGGAGAAGTACGAGCAGCATCACGGCGTGCGCATCACCGACAGCGCGCTCGTGGCCGCCGCGACCTTGTCCAACCGGTATATCACCGACCGCTTCCTGCCCGACAAGGCGATCGACCTCGTCGACGAGGCGGCGTCGCGCCTGCGCATGCAGGTCGATTCCAAACCCGAGGAACTCGATTCCCTCGACCGCGAGATCGTGCGTCTCAAGATCGAGGCGGAGGCGTTGAAGAAAGAAAACGACAGCGCGTCGAAGGATCGCCTCTCGCGTCTCGAAAAGGAGCTCGCGGATCTCGAAGAACGGTCTCAGGCCATCACCGCCCGCTGGAAGTCCGAGAAGGACAAGCTCGGTCACGCCGCCGCTTTGAAGAAAAAGCTCGACGA
>NZ_JBFUKD010000035.1:0-13646 GCF_056401005.1 Microvirga sp. P4_G7
ACCAATCGCCGACGCCGCGTTCGTCCTTCTGCCAGGAGACAAATTTCAGCGTCTTCGATTGGGCCAGAGCGGCGTTGGTGCTCAGGGCGATGGCGGCTGACGCCGCAAGCAGTAGTAATTTCTTTTTCAACATGGCGATTCCTCCGTTACGGGTCCGATATCGTTATTTATATTTTTGGAAGAGGCTCAGCGCCCCCTCAGACGGTTCGACTCCAAGTCCGGGTCCTGTCGGCAGAGTATAGAAGCCTTCGCGGCAATCCATGTCTCCGTCGACAAGCCGGCGGTTCGGTTCGAAAATCGAATGCTGATATTCGTGGCAAGTGACCGGCGCGAGCGCGGAACTTGCATGCAGGCTCGCGGCCATGAAGAGACCGATGCCGATCGTGGCATGCGGGATCACTTCGAGATGGTGCGCTTGGGCGTACTGGCCGATGCGCATGAATTCCGTGATGCCTTTGTGTCCCATTTCCGGCTGGACGATGCCGCAGGCGCGTTTGGCCACGCGCGGCACGAGATCATATACCGTACGCCATTCCTCGCCCGCCGCCACTGTCGTCGACACATTCGCAGCCACATGAGCGAGGCCATCGGTATCTTCGGGCTTGACCGGAGCCTCGGCGAACCAGAGGCCATGCGGTTCCATCGCGCGAATCAAGGCGATCGCCTGTTCGGCGGTGTGAGCCCAGTGCATGTCACAGGCGATGCGAGCGTCAGTCCCAAGCGTTGAGCGCAGCGTCGCAATTTCGGCAACAACGCCGTCGTCAGCGACTGGCGCAGCGAATTTGAAGCTGGTGAAACCTTTCTGCTGCCATTGCTCCGCGAACTTCGCTCGCTCGTCGCGGGTGCTCTTCGGCAGGCCGGAAATATAGGCCGGAAGACGTTCGTGGCGCTGTCCGCCCAGAAGCTTCACCAGCGGAAGGTCGGCCAGCTTGCCACAGATGTCCCAGAGCGCAATGTCCAGGGCGGCGAGAGCGTCGAGATAGAAGCCGCCCGTATAGCCGCGCACGCGCATGAGATCGTAGAGATCCTCATGGATGACGACGACATCCCGCGGGTCGCGACCCACCACATAGGGCCCGAGGAGATCGTCGATGATCGCCATTGCAGCGCCCGGTGCCACGATGCCGTAGGTCTCTCCCCATCCGACTGCACCGCTCTCCGTCTCGATTCGCACAACGACCGTGCGATCGGATGTGGGGTAGACGGTGCGATTTCCTTTGCGGACGAGATAACCCTTTGCGTTGATGGATTCGCCCGGGCGAGCCTCACCGAGATAGATTGTTTCGCGAGGAATGGTGATCGAAAAGATCTCGACCTTGGCGACGCGCTCGCTCATTCGGCGGCTCCCGCAAGACGCCGTACAGGATCGCGTTCGCCCAGCAGATCGGTTGCAAGATCGAGCCACGCATCGATTTCAGACAAATCAAAATCATCCATGGGAGGGAGCTTCGCGCGGGAGACGCGGTTGTCCAGAATACCGCGTCTGGTCAGCACATGCTTGGTGAACGCCATGCGGAAATTCGCCTGAATGACGAGCAGCGGAAGCGTGCGCATATAGAGGTCGCGTGCTTTGGCGATGTTGCCCCCCCGGAACGCGCGATCGAGCGCGACGTGGATGTCGGCGATTTCGACGGCCGGCATGGCGCCGCAAGCGCCGCGAGTATACTCGTCGATGATGTAGCGCGCGCCGSCGCCGCCAATGACGCCCTTCAGATGTGCAGGCTTATCTTTCAGGATTGCGGTGATGGCCGGACCCGCAGGCAACGTTTCTTCTTTTACGTAAGTGATCGCTGGGTTGCCCTGGACGATTTGGAGAATGACATCGGGCTTGAGATCGGAGCCGCGTGGCGCCGGCGCGTTCTGAAGGACGATATCAAGGCCTGGCACCGCATCTGCAATGGTTTGATAGAACGCGGCGACCGCGTCCGCGGTGACGCCAATGCTCTTCGGCGCCTGAATCATCACCGTAGAAACGCCGTTTGCCATCGCCTCTTTGGAATGGGCGATGGCTTCTTCCGCGCTCGCGGCGCTGGCGCCAGCCACGACTGGGACGCGCCCGCTGACRCGCTTCACCACGAGGCGGAGCAACGTTGCCCGTTCTTTGGCGTCGAGTTCGTCCACCTCGCTCGCGAAACCGGGAAAGACGACGCCGTCTGCACCAGCCGCCAAGGCGAAATCGACAATACGGACCATTGCCTGCTCGTCGACCGCGCCCTCGGCCGTGAACGGCGTTGGAAGGACGGGAAGAATTCCCTTCAGCATTCACGTTTCCTCGTTAGGTCCATAATGTGGACTATTTGTTTTTCATATTGGACCTTAAGCAGATTGCGAATTAGGGTCAAGACGACGCCAACAAATCGGATGGAAACAACAACCATGACTGCC
This sequence comes from Microvirga sp. P4_G7, assembly GCF_056401005.1. Lineage (NCBI taxonomy): Bacteria > Pseudomonadati > Pseudomonadota > Alphaproteobacteria > Hyphomicrobiales > Methylobacteriaceae > Microvirga > Microvirga sp. P4_G7. The sequence continues at coordinate 2,386 of NZ_JBFUKD010000035.1, forward strand.
CCAGCTCCTGCTCTCCGAATCGTTCTCGATTGGGGGACGACATCGTTTCGTGCGCTTCTTGTCGATCACGCCGGAAAGGTTATCGATCGGGTCGAAACTGAAGAGGGCATTCAATCCGTGCCGTCTGGAGATTTCGCCGGCGTGTTACATCGCGCGATCGCACCGTGGCGGGCAAAGCACGGCCTTCTCCGCGTTTATGCTGCCGGCATGATCGGTAGTCGCAATGGCTGGATCGAGATGCCGTACGTGTCCGCCCCCGCGGACGCTCGGTCTCTCGCAGGTAACGTCAAGACGGTGCCGCTACCTGATGGCGGAACCATCACCTTCCTTCCCGGCCTCACCGATCGCGGCGCGATTCCCTTCCCGGATGTGATGCGTGGCGAAGAAACGCAGCTCGTCGGGTTTGGGCTTGCGAGCGACATCACGGTCGTATTGCCAGGAACTCATGCAAAATGGGCGCGCATCGAAGGTGGACAAATCGCACGGTTCCAAACGTTCGTTACAGGTGAAGTATTTGGAACGCTTTCCCGCCATTCCTTCCTGTCCAAGGTCGCCAAGAAGCCGGACGCTCCTGATTGGAAAGCTTTTTCACGCGGTGTCGAGGCGGTGCGTGCCGATACGCGGCCGGCTGGGTTGCTGACGCACCTCTTCTCAGTTCGAACGGGCTGGCTATCGGGTTCTTTGACGCCGCCTGAAATGACCGATTTCATGTCAGGCGTGGTCGTGGCCTCCGAGTTCCGTGAAGCGCATGCGCTGGGCTGGTTCAAGGAAGGCGATACGGTCGCAATTGTTGGCGATGACGACCTTGTCGACGTCTATCAGAAGACCGCGGATGCCTATGGCCTCAACGTTGTTCTGGGTTCCCCCGATGCCGCCGTTCAGGGATGCCTTGCTATTGCAGCGATTGCTGAGGATCTTCACGATGCGGCTTGAGGAGGCGTTCGCGGCATTGCCCCTCGTTGCCATTCTGCGCGGTGTCAGGTCGGACGAAATCCTGGAGATTACCGACGCGCTGTTTCAAGCGGGCTTTCGCATTGTCGAAGTCCCGCTGAACTCACCCAACGCGTTACGAAGTATCGAGAACCTCGCCAAGGTTTTCGGCTCAAAGATGCTCATTGGAGCAGGCACCGTCCTGACCACGGTAGATGTTGCTGCTGCATCCGATGCCGGTGCGCGCCTCGTCGTATCGCCGAATGCCGACATCGATGTCATCGCGGCGACCAAGAATCGAGGTCACACGGCAATTCCTGGCGTCGCGACACCGAGCGAGGCGTTCGCGGCCCTTCAGGCTGGGGCGGACGCGTTGAAACTCTTCCCAGCGGAGCTTGTGACACCTCCGGTCGTGAAGGCGATGCGGGCTGTGCTGCCGAAAGACGCAAAGCTTCTGCCTGTCGGCGGCATCACACCCGAGAACATGAAGCCATTTCTTCACGCCGGCGCGAACGGCTTTGGCCTTGGCTCGGCGCTGTTCAAGCCTGGAATGAGCGCATCGCAGGTCGGGGCGGCGGCAAAGCGATTTGCCGCGGCGATTTCCGGCTGATGGGTGCTGCATTGGACGCTCAGCCGAGAGTGGACGGCGATCGCGAGCGACTCGGCCTTCTCCAGACATTCCTCGCTGCGACAGCAGGGGTGGGCAACAACTTTTGCTTCCAACTTCTTGGCAGCCTGCCTGTTGCCGAGATCATCGTCCTTCGGTCCGCCGGCGCCCTTGCGATCATCAGCTGCTACATTTTCGTTCGAGCGCTCGTATTGCGCAAACGTGGGCAGCACGCCGTTTCAGCCCAGGCTTGGCACTGGCCCGTAATTGTGCGCGCCATGAGCGAAGCGGGAGCGACGGCGTTTTTGATTCTTGCCGTCACGCATCTTCCGATCGCGCTTGTGACCGGAGTGCTGATGACCGTCCCGCTGCTTGTCGCCTTGTTCGGTCGGGTATTCCTCGACGAACGGGCCTCGGAGAAAATCTGGCTCTCCATCGCAATCGGTTTCATCGGAACACTGCTATTGCTACGCCCGGCTCTCGAAGTGTCGGCTCTTGGATTGGCAAGCGCGGCGCTCAGCGCATTGTGTTTCGCTGCACGCGACACGCTAACGCGCCACCTGCCGCGTCGCAGTAGCGCATTGAGGATGACGTTGACGGCCAACGCGGCGACCCTGCTCCTTGGACTGGGACTATCGTTGGCACAGCCTTGGCACATGCCGACGCCCGATCAGCTGCGCATCGTCATCATAGGCGTGTTGCTCTATGTGGCGAGCAATGTTCTGATCGCGTTGGGTATTGGCAATGCACGTTTGGCGATCACTGGTTCCATGCGATACACGGCGATACCAACCGCCCTGGCGCTTGATGCTTTTCTATTCGGCTTTCATCTCGACACCATGGCTCTCATCGCAATTGGGTTGATCGTCGCCAGCGGCTTATCCATGTCGTTCATGTCCCGGCCCAACTGACGCCGATAGCGATCAGGCAGATCGCCCCGCTTCAAGGATAGCATCGATCAATCGCTGGCTCTCGAGCGCTTCCATGCCGGAAACCAACGGATCGGATATAAAACAATCGACCCGGACATTCATCCGATTGGACTGTTGTAGCGTGGCCCGCTGTCCGGATCTCTCGTTGCTTAACTGGTACACTAGTCTTCTGGGCTGCCCCGAGGAAAGGGTGTTGCTTGGATATCGGCGCCTGCTCATACGACGAATGACGAGATGGCGTATTGATCCCACGCGTTGGACCACGCCAACATCCCGTCCAGTTAGACGGGCCCAGCACCTCGGCCTTGAGGGTCCTAACCACAACGGATGACGCACCGCATCGAAAGGGGACGGCCCCAAACTGGGGCTACCCATTAAGGGCCGTCCTCCATGAGGCGAACGGCGTTCCTCCTTCCTTTTCCATGTGAGACACTGAATGGCGCCGAAAGCGTCCCAGTGTGGGCGCGATGCCGGTCAGGCGTTCGAGCTGGCCAGGCACACTGAGTGTCCCCACCCGATGCGACGACCCGGGATCAGGATGGATGCAACGGGAGTAGGATAATGAAGGACGAAGTCTATTCGGACGGAATCGCCGAGATCACAGTGACCGGACCCATCGTGCGCATCGATCTCATGAGTCTCTCACCGTCGGATCGCGACGCCCACAACAATCCGAAGCCTGTCCTGCGTCAGCGCATCGTCATGCCGGTCGATGCATTCGCGAATTCCGTCGAGCTCATGCAGAAGGTCGTAAAGGGTCTGGTTGAGAGCGGCGCGATCAAACAGACCCCGGCCGCGCCGACTGGAGGCGCGCAAATCCAGATTGGAGCTGAAGCACCGGGAGTCGCGGGACGAATTCTGAATTCGTCGCCCAACTTTTCATCTTGACCGGGGGAGCGACCGGTGAGTGCAGCGGTGCAGACTGGATTGCAGTGTCTCGTCGCCGTCGCGCGGCACCACGGGACGGATTTGTCCCCTGACCAGCTGACGCATGCCTACGCCATTGGCGACGAACCGGTCTCCCTGCATCTTCTCATCCGGATGGCGCGGGAAGCAGGCTTGAGAGCCCGCAGCGTTTCGATGACCTGGTCGACCTTACTTAACCTAGACGGCGCATTCCCTGCCCTTACTCGCCTGGCCAATGGCAACTGGATCGTCGTTGCCGGCGCACAGGTCAGTGACGAAGGAGACAAGGTACTCATTCTCGATCCCAAGGCGGCACTTCCTGAACCTCTCGCTCTCGTTCGAGAGGAATTCTGTCAAGCCTGGAAGGGTGAAGTCGTCCTGATCAAGCCCGCCCGCCGGAGTCTGAGCGACCCAAGGCGGCCATTTGGATTTTTGTGGTTCGCGCCCGAAATCCTGCGCCAGAGGCGTCTCTTCGGCGATGTCATAGCGGCGGCCTTGGTACTCTACGCGCTGGGACTTGCCGTTCCCATCTTCTCGCAGCTCGTGATCGACAAGGTCTTGATGCACGAGTCCTATTCCACTCTCTACGTATTGGCGGGAGGCGTGGCACTGGCGATCGCATTCGACGCAGCGTTTACCTTTCTGCGACGATATCTTCTGCTGTATGCGAGCAATCGCATCGATATGCGGGTCGCAGTGCGAACCTTCGCGCATCTGCTCAATCTCCCGATCTCGTACTTCGAACGGATGCCTGCCGGAATCCTGGTCAAGCATATGCAACAGGCGAGCCGGATACGGGAATTTCTGACAGGTCGGCTCTTCACGACGATGCTCGACGGCCTCTCACTCTTCATCTTCATCCCCGTCCTGCTTCTCTACAGTGTCAAGCTCACCCTCGTTGTCCTGGCCTTCACAGCCTGCGTCGGTTTTGCGATCGCGGTGCTGATCGGACCTTTCCGTCGGAGACTTCAGGCATTGTATGAAGCCGAAGGAGAGCGCCAAGCGCTGCTCGTCGAGGCCGTGCACGGGATGCGCACGATCAAATCACTTGCGATGGAACCGCTTCAGCGACGCACTTGGGACGATTCGTCCGCGCAAGCCGTCATGATGCGTTACGATGTCGACCGCATTTCTGCGGCGGCTCAGAGCGTCACTGGATTACTCGAGAAGCTCATGAGCGTCGCTATCATCGCGCTTGGTGCACTTGACGTCTTCAACCGTGAGATGACCGTGGGCGCCCTTGTCGCATTCAATATGCTCGCAGGTCGCGTCTCCGGACCGCTCGTGCAGATCCTGACAATGGCGCATGAGTATCAAGAGGTGGCGCTCTCGGTGCGCATGTTGGGCGAGGTCATGGATCGTACGCCGGAGGCGGATGGCTCGAAACGGGGGCTATGTCCGCCGCTCAATGGTGAGATCGAGTTTGATGACGTTTCATTCTCGTATCAGCCGGAAAGGCCTCCTGCCCTCGACGGCGTCTCGTTCACAGTCGAGCCGGGAAGTATCGTCGGCATAGTCGGTCGCAGCGGATCGGGAAAAACGACCGTCACGCGATTGATCCAGCGCCTTTACGCGGTCCAGAACGGGTTGGTGCGCATCGACGGCTTCGATGTCCGCGAGATCGATCTTGTCCACCTGCGCAAATCCGTCGGAGTCGTTCTGCAGGATAACTTTCTCTTCCGCGGTACCGTGCGGGAGRATATCGCCGCCGCCAAACCCTCGGCGACCTTCGAAGAAATTGCGCTCGCGGCGAAGGCTGCTGGTGCCGACGAGTTCATCGAACGCCTTCCGCGTGGATTCGATACGATGCTCGACGAGAACGCGCAAAACCTCTCGGGAGGGCAAAAACAGCGGCTGGCCATCGCGCGAGCGCTGGTMACCGATCCTCGCATCCTGATTCTGGACGAAGCCACGAGTGCGCTGGATCCGGACAGTGAGGCGATCATCCGCCAGAACCTTCGCAAGATCGCCGAGGGAAGAACGGTTCTCATCGTTTCCCATCGACTCTCGACCCTGGTGGACGCGAATGCGATTCTCGTCATCGATCGTGGACGCCTGATCGCATCCGGCCGTCATGACCAGCTCCTCACGTCCTGCACGACATATCGTCACCTGTGGAACCAGCAGACGAGACAGGCCGCATGATGTCACCCGTGCCACATTCGGATGCGAAGCTTCCAGCGGTCAGGTCAGCGCCGCCAGCCAAGCGACTTGCTTTCGTCTCGGAGTTTCAGCCGGATGCGATTGAGGTAGAGGAGCGTGTCCCAGCTCGCGTGGCACGCCTAACGCTCTATCTCGTGACGGCATTGATCGTTGCCGCGGTCATCTGGGCCAGTCTGGCGCAGATCGACGAGATTGCCGTCGCGAGAGGCAAGCTCATTACGACGGAGCCCAATATCGTCGTGCAGCCGCTTGAGAATGCGGTTATCAAGAGCATCGAGGTGAATGTCGGCCAGACCGTCAAGGCCGGTCAGGTGCTTGCCGTTCTCGATCCGACCTTCACGCAATCCGATCTCCAACAAATCAAAACCAAGTTCGTTGCCGCCGATGCCATGGTGGCCCGCCTCGAGGCCGAGCTTTCGGAGCGCGTCTATCGGCCCTCAGATCCCACCAGTCCCGAGCAGACTGTCGAGGCGCGGCTCGCGATGCAGCGCAAGGCCTTCAGCGAGAGCCGCCTGCGCAACCTTGCAGAGGAAATAGCAAGAGCGGAAGCCGGCCTCACCACGAGCCATCAGGAAGAGGACATTCTGCTGCAACGTCTCGCCGGTATCCAGGATATCGAGGCCATGCGTACCATTCTGCTGGAGCACCAGACGGGGTCAAAACTCAATCTCCTACAGGCGCGGGATACTCGGCTCGACATCGAATCGACTATCGCCCGATTACGCGGATCGCGAATTGAAACCGGCCATCAGTTGGAGAAGGCGCGTTCGCAGCGCCAGGAGTTCATCGAAGACTTTACGCGTGCAACGCTGGAATCCCTGGTTGAAGCGCGCGCGCGCCGCGATGCCTCCTCGGAAGAATTGAAGAAGGCGGAGTTGCGCCGCAGTCTTGTATCACTAACGGCGCCCACCGATGCGATCGTCCTTGAGGTCGCTCAACGCTCAGCGGGTTCCATCGTTCGTCAAGCGGAGCCGGTCTTTGTCTTGGTTCCTGCCAACGTTGCACTCGAAGCTGAAGTGATGGTCGACCCTAAGGACATTGGCCATATCAGCTCTGGCTTGACGGCCCGAATCAAGTTCGACGCTTTCCCGTTTCAGAAGCACGGCACGGCGACTGGAAACGTAAGGACGATCAGCAGAGACGCCTTCACCGGAGATTCGAAGGAAATAGACGCAAAATCGGGGACGGGACCGCTATTCTACAAGGCCCGCTTGAGCCTCGAGGACACCAATCTTCGCGACGTGCCGCAGGAGTTTCGCTTAATCCCAGGTATGGCCACGCAAGCCGAGATCCGCGTCGGACGCAGAAGCGTCGTCTCGTATTTCCTCTATCCACTGTTGCGTGGTCTTGACGAGAGCATCAAGGAGCGTTGAGCGTTCGCCGTGTTCGGCCCGCGCATTCTCAAGATGGGCATGCTCGACGTCTTCTAGCCGGATTTGGACCGAGAATTTGGATCCTCATAAAGCGCGGAGAACTGCTCGCGCAGGAGATTTTTTTGGACCTTCCCCATCGTATTTCGGGGAAGTTCATCAACAAAGAGGATGCGCTTCGGTTGCTTGAATTTGGCAAGCCGTCCTTCGATCGAGGCTAGAACACTTCTCTCGTCAAGCTGGCTTCCCTTTTCGCAGACGACGACGGCCGTCACGCCCTCGCCAAAATCGGCATGAGGCAATCCCACGACAGCGCTTTCCACGATGCCTGGAATTTGGTCGATCTCCGTCTCTACTTCCTTTGGGTAGACATTGAAGCCGCCGGTGATGATAAGATCTTTGCCCCGACCAAGGATGTGGACGTATCCATCGATGTCGATGATACCCAGATCACCGGTGATGAAGTACCCGTCCGATCGAAACTCGGTCGCTGTTTTTTCGGGCATGCGCCAATATCCCCTGAAGACATTCGGGCCCTTGACCTCGATCATTCCGATTTCCCCTTGGGACGACATCTTGCCCGTTTCCGGATCGGCTATCCGCACAGAGACACCTGGAAGAGCCTGGCCGACGGATCCGGGCCTGCGCTCGCCCTCGTACGGATTCGAAGTGTTCATTCCAGTTTCGGTCATCCCATAGCGTTCGAGGACGGCGTGTCCTGTGCGGCTGCGCCACTCGCGATGGGTCTCTGCAAGCAAAGGTGCTGAACCGGACACGAAAAGCCGCATGCGTGCCACCAAGCCCTCAGTCAGACGATCGTTTTGCAGCAGGCGGACATAGAAGGTCGGCACACCCATAAAGACAGTCGCTTGGGGAATGAGCGACAAGACCTGCTCCGGATCGAACTTCGGCAGAAAAATCATGGACGCCCCGGAGAACAGCGCAACGTTGCTCGCAACGAAGAGGCCATGTGTGTGATAAATAKGCAGGGCGTGGATCAGGACGTCGTTCGCGGTAAAACGCCATGTATCGATCAAAACAAGAGTATTGGACATGAGATTGTCGTGGGTGAGCATCGCGCCCTTCGACCGTCCCGTCGTTCCGGATGTATAGAGGATCGCTGCAAGGTCGCTGCCCTGCCGATCCGTCGCCTTGAACGCGGGTTGCGCAGCGACCGCCGCGTCGTTCATCGATCCTTCACCACGCCCGTCGAGCGTTTCAACGACCGCGCCGACGCTCGCGGCTATAGGCTCGATCTCTTCCCGCCGCGCGGCGTCACACACGATGAGTGCGGGTTCGGCGTCCTGAATGAAGTAGGCTACTTCGGTCGCTGTGTACGCTGTATTGAGTGGTAAGTAGACAGCGCCGGCGCGAACAGTCGCGAGATAGAGGATGAGAGCTGAAACCGACTTCTCGACTTGCGCAGCCACGCGGTCGCCAGGTCGAACTCCGCGAGAGGCGAGCGCATTGGCATATTGTCCGGACAGGTTCACAAGATCCGTATATGTGTAGGCGCCTCCTCCAGGACTCGAGATCGCAACCTTGGACATGTCCTCGATCGAGCGGTGAAACCTATCGAAAAGATTCGCATTCATAGGAAATTCGGCTCCGTCCCTTTGCGCGCATCAGTCAATTCCGTTCACACGGAAACACGACATCGACTGGAATTCAATTCATCCCATAAATTGGTTGGAGTGGTCTGCGAAGGCGGCAATGTCCTCACTCATTTTCTTGCGCCGGAACCGTACCGAGCACACCTGGCAGCTGCGGGGCGACCGGAACGAATTGCAAAGTCGAATCGCGGAGCGTGACGCTGTTCCGGCGGCAGGAATTTCTCGGCGGAGCGCACCCGTTACAAAACTGCCCGGAAAGTGGAGACGTAGCTTTAACCGCCCTACCGACCGCGAGAGAATCGACACTAAAGATTACGTTACGTAACGTATCTTGTCCGCGTCTAAACTAAAAAACCTGACCAAAGGTGAGGTTTATCCTATTTGTTTGAATAGGGCCCGGCCCTAACGGAAGAGGCATAGTTCGCGCGGCGAACAACATAAGCCAATTTCCATGTTTAGGGGCGGGGACCGCTTTAATGACGACTCTCAATACGAATGACGACCTGATGCTTCTTGATGCATTCAATGAAGCGAGCGACGAAATTGCCGTTTTGAACGCAATCGATACTTACGAGGCGAGACTTCTCGAGTTCGGCAGCGAAAGCCAACAGCACTTCCGCGAGCTTCCGGATGACGCTGGCCGTCAGAAGGCAATTGGGCTCGGTCTGAAGGAAATTGCCGATCTGTTCGGCGGATTCACGTCGGTCGATGAGCTCAAGGCCGCGCTCGATCATCAGATCGCCGTGGAATACGCGAAGTACCAGTTCATCAATGCGATCAATGGTGCGTCGGCCGAGGAAATGGGAGCGATCGTCGCTCATCATGTCGAAATCCTCGATGGTCATCGTCAGGCTCTGATCGCAGAATGGGGTGCGGTGCTGGACAACGAGGCCGTCGCGGCTCGCGTGGTCGCCTTGCAGAACGATTCGTATACGACGGTCTTGCACGAAATTGCCGGTCGTCTCGACAATACCGCGTTCATGAGTGAATTGGGCGCTCGACTCTTTGCCGCTCGCGGAGAGGCCGGAGGACAGTACTTCGGTGTCTACCCATTGGTCGAGGCCATCGACAATGCGCGTGAAGCCTCCGACGTCATTCTCGACGCGTTCAACGGCGCTCCTGATGAGCTGACGGTGCTGGCCGCGATCGATGCCTATGAAGACAGCCTTCTCGTAGACGGCAGTGTCAGCGAAGCTCATTTTCGCGCGCTTCCCGACGATGCCGGCCGTCAAAAGGCGATCGGCCTCGGTCTCATGGAAATCGCCGACTTGTTCGGTGGCTTCAAGTCGGTAACGGAACTCAAGGCGGCGCTTGATCATCAGATCGCTGTCGAATACGCCAAGTACGAGTTTATCAACGCTCTCGACGCCGCGACGACTCCGGAGGAAATGAGCGCTGCGATCCTCGCTCACGTCGGTGTCGTCAACGGTCATCGTCAGGCTTTGATCGCCGAATGGGGAGCTATCGCCGGAAACGAGGCGGTGGCCGCGCGTGTGCTGGCACTGCAATCGGATGCCTACACGACCGTCCTCGCCGATATCGCCGGACGCGTTGGTGATACGGCCTTCATCGCAGCATTGGGTGCGCGATTGCTCGCAATTCGCGATGATCTTCCAGGCGACAAGTTCTTCGGTGTCACGAACATCATCGCCGCTTTGGACGCCTCCAATAACCATGCCCCGACCGCGCCGGCAGCGAATGACGTCGTGACGGACGAGGATAAGGCGCTGACCGATGTGGTCATCGGTGCAGCCGATGCCGACAACGATGCCTTGACCTACACGATCAAGGCGGGTGCAGAGCCGCAGAAGGGCGTCGTGACGCTGGCTAACGGGACCTTCACCTATACGCCGACCGGCGATGTCAACGGCACTGACACTTTCACCATCCAGATCTCCGACGGAAACGGCGGAATCGTGGAGCAGGTGGTCAATGTCACCATCAAGCCTGTGAATGACGCACCCACCGCAGTCTCCCTGTCGGCCGCAACCGTGGCCGAGAACACGAAGGCGGGAACGGTCATCGGTGCGCTGGGTGCGACCGATATCGATCAGGGTGACACGTTCACCTTCCAGCTGCTCGACAGCGCAGGCGGACGTTTCGCGGTTCAGGGCAATCAGCTTGTCGTCGCGAACAGCGCTCTCCTGGACTACGAGCAGGGCACGAGCCACAAGGTATCGGTTCGTGTCACCGACAGCGGCGGAGCGACTTTCGACAAGATCTTCGACGTCGCCGTGACTGACGTTGCAAACGAAGTCGCGACTGGAACTTCCGGTGCCGACAAGATCGTTGGTGGCAGCGGCAAGGACAAACTGGTCGGCGGCGCCGGCAAGGACATCCTGAGCGGTGGCAAGGGCAAGGACACGTTCGTTTTCAACACGAAGCCCGACAAGAAAACCAACATCGACAAGATCACCGACTTCAGTGTCAAGGACGACTCGCTCTGGCTCGACAATGCCGTGTTCAAGAAGCTCGGCAAGAAGGGTACCGAAGCCAAGCCGGCGCAGCTGTCCAAGGACTTCTTTGCGCTCGGCACCAAGGCTCAGGATGCCAACGACTACCTGATCTACAACAAGAAGACGGGCGCGCTTTACTACGATGCCGACGGTTCGGGGAAGGGGGCAGCAATCCAGATCGCGACCCTCTCCAAGAACCTCGCGATGACGTACAAGGATTTCTTCGTCGTCTGATCTGAAGGGGTTATCCCTTCCTGAAGGCAACAACCAAGCCCTGGGAGCTC
>NZ_JBFUKD010000036.1:0-13418 GCF_056401005.1 Microvirga sp. P4_G7
GTCCTGACGGGTGAAGGGCTTGGCCAAAACCGGATATCCTTCCGGCACCTTGTTCGGGTCGGCATAGCCCGTCACCAGGAGGACGCGCAGGTCGGGGTGATGCTTGYGCGCGTGGTCGGCCAGTTCGAGGCCGGTCATTTCCGGCATGGCGAAATCGGCGACGAGCAAATCGACCTTGGGACTGCCCGACACGATCTTCAGAGCGGAAGGTCCGCTATGGGCCTCGATCACCTGGTGGCCCATCTCGTTGAGATAGGCCGCCGTCACCGAGCGCACCTCGACGTTGTCGTCGACGAGGAGGATCCGGGCCTTCGGGGTATCGACCGGTTCGGCGTTCGCCTCCTCCGCCGCCTGTTCGTGCGTCTGCGACGACTTGGCCAGATAGAGTTCGACCGTCGTGCCGCGCCCGATGGCGCTGTCGACGGTGACGACACCTCCCGATTGCTGCGCGAGGCCGTACACCATGGGCAGGCCGAGGCCCGTCCCCTTGCCGACTTCCTTCGTCGTGAAGAAGGGTTCGAACACGCGATGCAACACGTCTTCCGACATGCCCGTGCCGCTATCCGCGACGGAGACGACGACATAGTCGCCGCCCGCGAGATCCGCGATCTCGCCTTCCGCGACCGACGCGCTGCGCGTCGCCAGGGTCAGCGTGCCGCCGTCGGGCATCGCGTCGCGCGCGTTGATGCAGAGATTGAGGATCGCCAATTCGAGCTGGTCGGGATCGACCATCGCCGGACAGAGATCGCTTGCGAGATGCTTCTCGATCTTGACCACACCTCCGAGCGTGCGCGTCAAGAGATCGTTCATGTCGCTGATGACTTGATTGACGTCGACCGTGCGCAACCGCATGTCGCGCTGACGGCTGAAGCTGAGAAGCCGTTGCGTCAGCGACGCGCCGCGCTCTGCGGCGTAGATGGCGTTGTTGAGGAGGCGTGAAAGGCGTGGGTCGTCCGGCGCGCGGCGCGAAGCGAGATCGAGGCTGCCGAGAACGGCCATGAGCAGGTTGTTGAAATCATGCGCGACGCCGCCCGCCAACGTACCGAGCGCCTGCATCTTGTCGGCTTGGCGAAGACGCATTTCCATCATGCGGCGTTCGGTGATGTCGCGTTCGATCGTGGCGAGGTTGGTGACCGATCCGGCAGCGTCGAGAATGGGAATGCGCTGTGTGAGAATCCAGCGGCCGTTGCGATCGCTCGTCGGCTCTTCGGCGACACTCTCTGTCGGTCGCGCCGTTTCGATCGCCTCTTTGTCGGCGCGTTCGATTTCGATGCCGACTTCCGGCGCGACGAGATCGCTCTCAGTCTTGCCGATGCAGCTCTCGGCTATCGTTCCGAGGCCCGCAGCCTTGCTTGCATTCAAGCGGACGAAACGTCCGTCGCGGTCCTTGAACGAGATCTTGTCCGCGGTGCTCTCCATCAAGCCGCGCAGCAGCGAGCGTTCCGTGTTGAGCTCGCGTGCGAGCCGATGTCGCGCGTGCGCGGAAGCGACCATGCTCGTCAGCGTCGCCGGATCCCACGGCTTGGTGACGTAGGCCATGATGCGACCCTTGTTGACCGCGTCGATCACGGCCTTGAGGTCGGCATACCCCGTGAGAAGAATGGCCTGCGCCTGGCTGCGCGAGCGCGCCTGGGCGAGAAACTCGTCGCCAGCCATGTCGGGCATGCGCTGGTCGGAGATGATGACGCCGATCGTAGGATCGTCTTCCAGAACGCGGAGCGCGTCGCGGCCGGACGTCGCCGTCACCACCCGGTAATGGTCCTCGAACAAGTCTCCGAGGGCGATGAGTATATCCGGCTCGTCGTCGACGACCAAAATGGCGCCGCGCTCCAGATCCGCGCTGGCAGACGTGTTCATCGGATATTCCGTCGGGGGATCATGATGGTAAAGCACGCCCCTCCCTCAGGGCCGGTGCTGATGGCAATCGAGCCATCGTGGGCCTGAACAACGCTATAGGCTATTGCAAGACCAAGTCCAGTGCCGGCCCCGACGGGTTTGGTCGTGAAAAACGGCTCGAACACGCGCTCGCGCAATTCCTCGGGAATGCCGGGACCGTTGTCGGAGATGGTGATCGTATAAGTTGTGTCGTCGCTCTCGGTTTCAATGCTGATGACGCCGTTTTCGGTAATGGCGTCCGCGGCATTGCCGACGATGTTCATCACGACCTGATTCAGCAGCGCTGGCGAGCAATAGAGATCGGGCACGGCGTCGAAGCGGCGCCTGATCGCGATGCGGCTACCGAGCTTATGCCCCAGAAGAGCGAGAACCGTTTCGATCGATTCAGGAACATCGACGGTCTGGAACTCGCCTTCGTCGAGCCGCGAGAAACGCCGCAGATTGAGGACGAGATCCTGAATCCGCCCGAGGCCGAGTTTCATGGCGCGGATCCGTTCGCGCGACTTGCCCACTTTGTCGTCGAGGCCGAGGCCCTGCGGCATTTGCGCCTCGATATCGCCGAGAAGGCGATCGACCGTTCCCTGATGCGCGGAGATGTAGGCGAGCGGATTGTTGATCTCGTGCGTGATGCCGGCGACGAGCTCGCCGAGCGAGGCCATCTTGGCGGCCTGGACGAGCTGTGCCTGCGTTTCACGCAGTTGGTGATTGGCCTGCTCCAGCTCCTGGTTCGCCTTTTCGAGCGCGCCGGCGAGGGACGCGCGCGCCTCGGCGGCCGTTGCTTCCGTGCGGGCGCGTTCAAGGGCGAGTTCGCGCTGCCGGAGTTCGGCATCGATGCGCAGGTTTTCGTCCTGAAGGAGTTTGCGTCTGACGAGTGCGCGAATGCGCACCCGCATGACGTCGGGCTCCATGGACGCGGGGATGATGTCGTCGACGCCCGCGGCGAACGCTTCGGAGAGCGATTGGCTGCCCTCCTCGTTTCCGAGGCCGACGATGTAGAAGCTGGGCGCCTCCGCGCCAGGCAAGGAAGCGGCGCTGCGATACGTGTTGAGCTGGCGGCACAGTTCGATGCCGTCGAAATCCGGACTGAGGATGTTGACGATGACGCAATCCCAAGCCGCCGGCCGTGTGCTCACCAGCGTGATGGCTTCGTTGCGTTGGGCCGCATGCGTCACGTCGTAGCCCTCGCGGGAGAGCATTTCCTGCAGATACGCGCGGTATGTCGCGCTGCTGTCGACGATCAGGATTCCGGCGCGGCGAAAAGCGCTGAAGCTCGCACCGACGGTTTCCTCGTCTGCGCCTGACGATGCGCGACGCCGAAGCAATGCGCGGATGCGCAGGATGATCAGTTCCTGATCCGCGGATTTGGGAACGTAGGCGTCGGCTCCGCTTTCGAGACCCTGCCGCTCCATCGTGCGCTCGCGCGCCTCCGTCAGCATGATGACGGGGATGGCCCGGGTCCGCACGTTCAACCGGATCTGACGGGCGAGCTCGTCGCCGTTCATGCCCGGCAGATGATAATCGGCGATCACCAGATCGGGGAGTCGTTCGTTCAAGCTCTCGAGCGCGGTTTCGGCTGTCGTGTGCCACGCCACCTGAAAACCATTGGTCTGCAGAATGTGCTGGAGCTGCAGCGCCTGGGTTTCCGAATCCTCCACCAGGAGAAGACGGGCCGCGCGCGCTTCGAGGATGGTCTTCATGCGCCCGCCCCCTGTGCGACCTGCAACAGGCGCGGCGCGATCATGTCGAGAGGGAGATTGAGACGGACCGCACCGAGCTTCGCCGCTGCGGCCGGCATGCCGTAGACCACTGCCGAACTTTCGTCCTCCGCAAGCGTATACGCGCCGGCCCGGCGCATTTCCAGCAGGCCCTCCGCGCCGTCGTCGCCCATCCCGGTGAGAAGAACGCCCAACCCCCTGGAGCCGGCGGCGCGTGCCACGGATTGGAACAGCATTGTCGCGGACGGTCGCTGACTTCCGATCGGCGCAGCGGCGCTGATGGACAACGTGCCGGCGTCCGACAGGAGGAGGTGGCGATCGCCCGGCGCGACATAGACGTTGCCCGCCACGGGAATCTGGCCGTTCTGGGCGACGGAGACTTCGAGCGACGTCAATCCGTTCAGCCAGGACGCGAAGCCTTCCATGAAAGGTGCGCCCATATGCTGCACGAGCAGGACCGGCAGCGGAAAGGCGGCCGGCAATCCGCCGAGCACTTTGGCCAGTGCGGGCGGTCCCCCGGTCGATGCTGCGATGGCGAGGATCGTCGGATGGACGAGAGCCGGGGCCTCGTCGTACGCAAATGATCGGGACTCGCTCGCTTTGCTCCATTGATAGTCGCGGCGACGCACGACCGGAACCTCGCTCATGATGCGGAGCTGCGTGCAGATCGTGGAAGCGACCGCCTCATATCCCGCACTCGTGACGCCGACGGGCTTTTCGACGACGGACAGGGCGCCCGCGCGCAAGGCGTTCATCGAGATCTTCAGCGACGCGTCTTCGATCGCATCGGCGATAACGACGATGGGTGTCGGACGCTCCGCCATGATGCGGCGCGTCGCTTCGAGGCCGTCGATTCCCGGAAGGCGGATATCCATCGATATGACGTCGGGCTGAACGCGCGCAATCTCCTGCAGCGCCTCCTCCGCCGAGCCGACGGCGGCGGCGAGGATCAGGCGCGGGTCGCGGGCGATGATGTGAGCGAGGAGTTGCCGGACGACCAGCGAATCCTCCACCACCATCACACGTGTGCGTGGCTGCGGCGTCGACTTCATAACAATTGCCCGATTGTTCCCAGGAGCTCCCGTTGGTCGAATTTCTGCTTGGTTATATAAGCGCTCGCGCCGAGGTCGAGGCCGCGCCGAACATCCTCGGCGTCGGAGCGCGACGTCATCAGGATGACGGGGATCGCCGCGAGGCGTGAATCGTTCTTGACCGCCTGGAGCAGGGAGAAGCCGTCCATGCGCGGCATTTCCACGTCGGCGATGATGAGATCGACGATCGCCTCGCCCGAGCGCAGCAATGTCAGCGCCTCCAGTCCGTCGACGCTGAGGAGAACCCGGTATCCCTGGGCCTCCAGAATGCTCTTCTCCAGGGTTCGCGTGGTGATGGAATCGTCCACCACCAGAATCGTCGTCGATCGCTGTCGCGCATCCGGCGCCCGTTCCGCGAGACCCAGGCCGCTTCCGGCGAGGCGGCTCTCGTGACGCACCCAATGCGCGACGACGGCCTCGGGACTGAGCACCAGGGCCGGGACTTCGTTTTCGAGAACGACGGTACCGAAGACGAGATCGCCGAGGCCGATTGCCTCCACATCGCCGACGAGCATCGTGCGGACGTCGTGAAAGGCATTGACGGCGAGTGCGCAATGGCGCGCACCTTGTCGGACGAGAACCGTTTTCACGCTTCCCGCCTCGATAGGAATTTGAGCATCTGACGTCCCGGTGATGGCTGCAAGAGCGACAACTGGGACCATAACGTCCTCACCGGCGATATCGATCCTTAGGGCCGGGCGCCCTTCGACGCTTTCGATCTGAGTCGTCGGCGCGCGGATCAGCCGTTCGACGTTGTGGGTCGGAAGCGCGAACATGTGGCCGGCCGATTCCACGAGGAGGAGAGGTTGTCGCGCCGCCGTGAACGGAACCGACAGGAACACCTCGGTTCCAAACGGATAGCGCGCCCGCATGATCACCGAACCGCGCAGGTTCCCCACAGCCTCTGCGACGACCGAAAGGCCCATGCCGCGCCCGGCGAGGCGATCGACGGACGCCGCCGTCGAGAAGCCCGGTGCGAAGACGAGCGCGAGAAGCTGATCCGCCGCGGCGGCGGGCTGGCCCCAGCGCCGTTGTTCGAGAAGCCCGCGCTGCGTCGCGACCTCTTCGATGCGCGCGAGATCGGGGCCGCGGCCGTCATCCCGGATGCAGACGCTCAGCCGTCCGCCGTGGGAGGCGACTTCGAAAACCACTTCGGCCTGCGGCGGTTTCGCCTTTGCGACGCGCTCCTGCGGCAGCTCGACGCCATGACTGACGGCGTTGCGCAGAAGGTGCATGATCGGATCCTTCAACGCCTGAAGAACCCGTCTGTCCGCCTGGATATCGAAGCCGACCGTGCGCACGTGCACGTCCTTGCCCTCGCCTCGGGCGAGGTCGCGGACCATGTGGCCGAAGGTGCCGAACACCGTCTCGACCGAAACCAGGGACACCCGTTCGATGTTCTCGCGCACGCGTTGCGCCGAGCGATCGGTCGACGACGCCAGCTGCCGGTTCTGTCGGGACAAGGACGAGAACTTCCGGAACAGGCTTTTCAAATCCTGGTCGAAATCCTTCAGCTTGGGGCCGAAGCTTCGGGTGAGCGACGGCGTGTCGGTCTGTCCCGTCGTCCGGCTTGCGACCGCCGCGCCGGACATCTGCAGGTACAGATCGTCCCAACCTCGGCGCAGCCGCCGGATCTCGCCGTCGATCTGGTGCATGGCGTCGGAGACGATCTCTTCGGCTTGGAGATCGGCCATCAATTGGTGCATGGCGCTCGACAACGCCTCGATCTGCTCGGCGGCGACCCGTGCCGTTCCACCGCCCTCGGATGCAGGCGCATCGGACTGCTTGGGCGTCACGCCCTGCTCGCTCGCAGCCGCCACGGGCGCCGGCTTTTCCGCCGGCTTTTGAGTCACCCCGAGAAAGCGCTTCAGCGCCGCGAGCGCTTCCCCGGTCGCGGGCGTGATGGATGCGTCGGGCAGCCCCGCCACATAATCCTCGATCGCGTCGAGTCCGTTGCGAACGATCGTCGTCGCCGCCGGATCGAGAGCCCTCTCGCCGCTCTCGATCTGTGCGAGCAGCGTTTCGAGATAATGCGAGATCTCTTCGACGACGGGAAGATCGACGGCGCGGGATGCGCCCTTGAGACTGTGAGCGCGCCGAAAGACGTCGGTGGTGTCGATCGCCGCGCCTTGCTCGGCCCGATCGAGCGCGTGTCGGATGACGCGCAGGTGCTCGCGATGTTCGTCCTCGAACGCGGCGAGCAACTGTTGACGGATATCGGTCACGAGGAAGTCATCCCGTTGTCGGCGGCTGTCACAGGCGATAGCGGTCGGCGAGCACCAGAAGTTGCTGAGACAGATCGGAGAGATTGGCTGCGGCGGAATCGAGTTGCCGGGTGCCCGCCGCCGTCTGCTGGCTCGCCTGGCGAATATTCTGCAATGCGCCCATCACCTGCTCGATGCCCAGTTGCTGCTGGTTCGTCGATGCGACGATCTGTTGGAAGGTCTGCACGCTCTCCTGCACACGCTCGGAAATTTCGGTGATCGTCTGTTGGGTCACGTCGGCGCGTTCCTTGCCGGCGGTGACGCGCTTGACGGCTTCCTCGGTCAGCATGACGGAGGAATTGATGCCGCGCTGGATGTCGCCGAGGATGGAGCGGACCTGTGTCGTCGCTTCCTTGGCCTGGTCCGCGAGCACCTTCATCTCCGATGCGACGACGGCGAAGCTGCGTCCGTTCTCGCCGGCCGCCGCCGCTTCGATCGCCGCGTTGAGGGCGAGAAGATGCGAGCGCTCGGAAATGTCGTTGACCGTCGTGATGATTTCACCGACCGCCTGCGTCTTCTCGCTCAAGGCGACGATGTTCTCCGCCACCGTCTCGGCCTGATCGCGAATGGCGTCCATCGACTTCGCCGTCTCCTCGACGGCGCGCAGGCCCGAAGCGCTGGTCTGCGCGGTTGCCTGTGCGGCGGCAATGACCTCTTGCGCGCGTTTGCCGATCTGGGCGCCCGCATGAGTGATCTCGTCGACGGTGGCGGCGGTCTCCTGAACGGCTGCGAGCTGTTCTTCGACGCTGGCCGCTTGCTCCTGCGTCGAGGCGCGGATCTCGGCGGCCGAAGCGTTGAGATTCTCCGTCGCCTCTCGGCTCTGAATCGCGAGCTGTTTCAGGCCCTCGACCATGGTGTTGAGCGTGCGTCCGAGATGGCCCAATTCGTCGCGGCCCGTCGCCGCGGCTCTGCCGTTGAGTTCGCCGCGACCGACCCGTTCGACGAATTCCATGAAAGTGTTGAGCGGGTTGATGATCGACGAACGGATCGCATAGACGATGATCAGGCTGATCAGAGCGACGCCGAACAGGGCGACGATGATCGAGATGCGACTGTCTTCGTAGACCGCGCTGACACGACGCTGGCCGACCGAGATCGCGTCGTCGAGGACCTTGTCCGCCTTGTCGAGGGTTTGCAGCCAAGTGGCGCGGCTCGTCGAGACAGCCGCTTCGCCGGAGAGGACGCCGCCCAGATCGTTCGTCTGCATCGCCGCGAATTGCTTCTCGGTCGCCGCCTTGATCTGCCGAAGTTCCGCGTTCGCCGTATTGAGAAGATCGCCAATCTGTCGCCATGCGTCCGCCCGCTGGCTCGTCGCGGCCTGCGCACGCAGGTTGGCGAGCATGGTCACGGCTTCCGTCATGGCGGATTCGGTGAYGGTCGATTGCCGGTTCCAGCTGCTGATCGCTTCGTCGACGCGTGCTTGCTGCTGACCGAGCTGCGCGAGCAGGAACCGCGAAATCGCTTCCTCGCGTCGAGCCCGCAATTCGTTCTGCTCGTTGCGCACCTTTTCGAGGTTCCGCATGATCGAGAGGTCGCGGGACACGATGATTTCGGTCGTCTGCCGCACATCGTCGAGCTGACTCAGCGAGTAGAAGCCGAGCCCGACCATGAGGGCGACAATGAAGGCGAAGCCGAGGAAAATGCGATTCGCGATCGAGATCGTCACGTTAAGCTCCAAGAGGAAGAGTTGATTTGAGGAAAGGGCGCAGGAGACGATCGATGTCGACCAACGACACGATGCCTTCCTGGCCTGAAAAACCGGCTTGGACGATCGCTTGGCCGACGATCGCGTCGCCATCGCCCGTCGCGACTTCCGATGACAACGGGCTCACCGCATCGATGCCGTGGGCGCGGTCGACGCGGAGTGCGACGCGCGGATGGGTGCGGCGCAAGAGGACGAGGTGGCCGTCGGTCGCGGTGTCGCCGGTGCCCAGCGCAACGCCGAGATCGACGACGCTCACGAGATGCCCGCCGCGTCCGAAATAGCCGATCAGGCCGGGAACCGGATCGGCGGCAGGCACGGAATTGCGATAGGGCAGGACCTCGGCGACGGCTTCGACTGGCAATCCGATGCGCTCGCGCCCCGTCGCGCAGACGAGGACCTGAATCGTGCCGCTGTCCGCGCCGTCTTGGTTCTCGATGGCGGGGCGGGCGGCGAGGTCGCGGGTGCGCGCGTCGAGGATGTAACGCAGCCGCTCTTCGGCCGACATCACTGCCGTCCGGCCGATCTCCTTCAGCTTCTTGCGCAGTTGCTTGGCCATCGTCAGCGCCCATGCTCCAGGGCGGGCAGGGGCTCCAGATGGAGGCGAACGAGCTGCGTCATGTCGGCGGCGGTGACGCCGTCACCTTCCGCGAGTTGGTGGTCCGGCGGCAATGCAGCCACCAGCCGCGCCGCGTTGTGCATGGCCCGTTTCGCCAGAGCGCGCCGGCCTGAATCCAGCAGGAGAAGTCCGAGGTGATAATGCGCCATGACAAAGTTCTTATCGAGGTAAATGCCTCGACGAAAGGCCTTCTCGGCATCGTGGTGAAGATCTAATTGGCGGGCGAGGAGACCTTGGAAGAAATGGAGGGCGGGATCCAGAGGATGGTGCTCCAAAGCGTCGCTGCAAATGCGATACGCTTCTTCGATCTCCCCGCCATTCGCCTTGGCGCGCACCTCATCGAGGGGCGATGTACGATCCGCCGTATCGGGAAGCTTGGCCGTAACGCTAGGCTCGACTTTCTTTCGGCGGGCAGGCGTCGGCGATGCCGCCGGAAACGACTCCGCCGGTTTCGGGAAATCGGGGAAGGTCGGCGTCGTCTCAGGGTCGCGCTCGGGCGACCAGAACTCTTGCGCCGGTTCCGCCCCGTCCAAGGGCCGTCGATAGGCGGCGGTCCCGGGCAGATGGACGCTGTCCAGCAAAGTGGCGAACGTGGGATTGGGCTCCGCGTGGCCGATCAGCAGCCAGCCGCCCTCGACGAGACGGTCCCGCAGCGCCGCGACCAAATCCAGAACGGTATCGGGATGGAAGTAGATCAGGACGTTCCGGCACAGAACGAGGTCGAAATCGGTGAATTGCAGCGGGGAGGTTCCATCGACCAGCGTCATCAGATTGTGACGCTCGAAGCGAACCAGGGACCGGAATTCCCGCCGCAAATGCCAGCGCCCGCGCTCGTCCGACGGTGTGAAATAGCGGTCGAGATTGTCCGCGGGAATTGCCCGCAGCGCCCATTGTCCGAAAACGGCCTCGCGGGCGGCGGCGAGGAACGTCTCGTTGATGTCGGTGCCAACGATGCTGATGCGCCAATCGTCACGAGCCTCACCGAGAAGCTCCGACAGCAGGATCGCGAGGGAATAGGGTTCGGCGCCCGTGGCGCATCCGGCGCTCCAGATCCTGACCCTGCGCGTCTCTCGGTTGCGCTCCAGGATGCCCGGCAGGATGGTTTCGCGCAGGGCCGAGAACTGCTCCGCATAGCGGAAGAAGAAGGTCTCGCCGATGGTGATTTCGGCTTCGAGCCGCTTCCATTCGGTGTCGCCGATGCCGGGCAGATTCAAGCGCTCGATATAGGCCGCGCAATCTTTCGTGCCGGTGGCGTGAAGGCGTCGCAGAACACGCTCGAAAAGCAGGTCGTCCTTGTCGGCATAATAAAAATGGCCGGTGCGCGCGATGACGAGCGCCTTCAGGTGCGGAAAGTTCCTGTCGAGCGACGGGTCCGGGCGCGAACGGGCGGCAGCCTTCATCCCGTCGCCCACTCACCCAGCCGCTTCTGCGCCTGCACGTTCAATGCGCGCAAGCTCTCTTGCTCCTCCTCGAAGAGGACCCGGTCGAGAGACAGGAGATGAACGAGAGCGCCATCGACCGCGATCTCGGCTTCGACGCAGCCATTGAGGGTATCGCTGGGCGAAACCATGGACATCTGGTCGGCCGGAAGCGAGACGAGGTTGAGCACGCGGTCGACCATGAAAGCGGTCGGCTGCTTCTCGCCGGGGCGGCGGATGAGGATCAGGTGCCGGTAGATCCTGTCCTCTCCCTTTTCCTTCTTTGCCTCGAGGCCGAACAAGGCGCTCAACGACACCACCGGGATCGCGGCGCCGGCGAGATTGAAAAATCCGGCCACCGGGCGCGGCAGCCCCGGCGGACGCCAGAGGCGCGGCAGCGGAAGGAGTTCCTGGATTTCATGGCGTCGAAGGGCGCACGAGACGCCACCGACCTCGAACAGGATGATTTGCAGGTCCATGATTTGCAGGTCCGTCGCCATGGGAAATGAATCTCGTCCTCTCAGGCGCAACGGCACCGCTCGGAGACTATATTGGGCACAGGCAAGAAGAGCGCAACCGTGAGACGCGAGACGGTGTGCGTGGTGTCAGTATTGCCGGCTCGGCTGGGTCGCTTCGTGAACGGCATTGAGGCCGATATCCGCATCGGCGGAAAAGCCGGTGCGTTTGACCGCGAGAAAGACCTGTTCGGCGTCGTTGTAGCGGCCGAGCTTGTAATAGGACCAGCCGCGCAGCAGCATGAGGTCGTTCTGCTCGGGAACGATGCGGGCTCGTTCGCTCAAGGTCAGCAGCACTTCGACGGAACGCCCGGCGCGATAGGCCGCGACCGCCCTTTGGGCGAGAATGGTGGCGCTCAGTTCCGCCTGCCGTTTCGGATCTTGGGGTGCCTCGGTGGCGGCGATCGCCGCCTGCGCCGTCAGGTCTTTGCGCAGATAGGCCAGAGACTTGCCGTAGGCCGCATCCTGCTTGACCCGGCCGCTGCCCCTTCTGATCGCCTCGTCGAACGCGGTGACGGCCTCGAGAGGACGGTTGAGTTCCATGAGGCACCAGCCGAGCGCCATCGCCGAGGCGGGCGCGACCGTGCGCGGATTGCCGGTTCCGTCGCACTTGCCGGAGCGGCCGGATCCGCTCGATTGGCCGGTCGGGGCCGGCTGGCGCTGCGCCAGCGCTTCGCGGTCCCACGCTTCCACCTGTGCATCTTCCCTCGGACGCGTCCGCGCTGGGGCCGCCTCTTGGTTGGACCTCACCGATCCGGTCGGCTCGCGTTCGGGGAGATCGGCCGCCGTTTCGCCCGGGACGCGCGAAGCCGGCCTGCCGCTGGCGAGATCGGCGATCCGGCTCGAGCGGCCGCGCCAGGCGTTGACGATGCGCGCAAACCCGGCCTTGTCGTTGAGCCGCTGCGACGCCAGCGCCAGACCATACGCCGAGGGTTCGTCGTCCGCTTTCCAGGTCAGCGCCTTCTGGAACCATTCCCGCGCGGATCGGAATTGACCCGTATTGTAGGAATACCAGCCGAGAGCTTGACCGCCGTTGCTGAACTTCTGTCGTGTGATGACGGGGATCGCACGCGCGATCACCGTCGGGTCCACGCGCAGCGGGGGATCCTGGCTCAGGAGCGCCGTGATCACGTCCAGGTAGACGCTGAGATTCTCGGGAGATTTGTCACGCCATTCGTATGCGATGGCGTCGGCATCCACGAACTTGTCGAGCGCGCGGAGGGTCAACGCCATGCCTTCCGCCGCTTTCGCGCCGCCGTTGCGGCCGAGGGCGAGCTTGAACCACGTCTGTGCTTTCTGCGGCTGGGCATGGTGGTAATTGTACCAACCGAGCAGCAGCGCGTTGCCAGGGCCGTCGTCCTTCTCGGCCAGGCGCTCGACGATGGCGAGATCGTCCGCGGTGGCGGTCGCTTTCGGATCGGTCGAGATTTTCTCGACGCGCCGCCGCGCCAACTCGTCCCTCACCGCGGAGAAGTCGTCGGGCGTCCCGCCGTTCTTGCGCTCGAGTTTCAGCAGCTCGGTCACCTGCGCTTCCGGCAACACCGTCAGCGCTTTCTGCAAAGTCCCGAGCTGCTCCGCCGGGTCCTGGCAATTGCTCARGATGTACGTGTAGACATCCTTCGATCGCGTCTGCTGCTCGGTTTTTGMGAAGGCTTCGGCGACGCGCCAGAGCGTGTCGACATTGGCGCATGTGAGCAGGCTCGGCGCATCGGTGGCGATCGAGAGAACCGTGCGCCACTGGCCGCTGTCGGAAGCATTGGCCAGGCGCAATCGCGCCTCGGCGCTGTCGAGCGCCGCAGTGAGTTCGGCCGGCGGCTTCCATTGCGGATCGGACGCCGTGCGCTGGGCGATGGCCGCACGAACCTCGGCGATCTGACCGGCCGCGTAAAGCTTCCACATGCGGTCGATTTCAGGATCCGGCGCCGGGCCGGTCGGAGACGTCARCTGGCTGAGATCGTTCGGAGGCGTCCAGTTCGGATAGAGCGCGCGAAGGCGTGCGATTTCCGCATCCACACGACGCGTATCGCCTTGCGCCGCGAAGTAACGAAGCGCGGATTCATCCACTTGAACCTGAGGCACGGGTGCCGTGGCCGCGGGCGACGTCGCGGGCGCGGCGGGTGCAACAGGTGTCGGCGCCTGGGCGGTGATGGTGCCGTCATTCGTCAACACCGGACGCGACGATGCCGGCGCGTTCACGC
>NZ_JBFUKD010000037.1:0-13042 GCF_056401005.1 Microvirga sp. P4_G7
GGATGGTTTCGGTGCCCGCCTGATGACCAAGGGCGGCTTCCTGCTCAACAACGAGCTGACCGACTTCTCCTTTGCTCCGATCGAGGACGGAAAGCCGGTCGCCAATCGGGTCGAGGCCGGGAAGCGGCCGCGCAGTTCCATGGCTCCGACCATCGTCCTCGACGGAAACGACAAGCTTTACGCGGTGGTGGGTTCGCCGGGCGGCAGCCTGATCATCAACTATGTGGCCAAGACCCTGGTCGGCATCCTCGACTGGAAACTGGACCCCCAAGTGGCGGCCGATCTTCCCAATTTCGGCAGCCGGAACGGTCCGACCGAGCTGGAGGCGGGTACCGAGGCGGAAAGTTGGAAAGCGGGTCTCGAAGCCAAGGGTCATGAAGTGAAGCTGATCGATCAGAATTCCGGCATTCACGCCATCGTCGTAACCCCGAATGGCCTGATCGGTGGCGCCGACAGCCGACGCGAAGGGGTTGCAATCGGCAATTGAGGCGTTCATTAGAAATGGGCCGCTTGCACGGCTATCCAGGTGACGCATCAAGGGAAATGCCAGGTGACGACGAAGCGATTTCTGGTTACGGGCGGCGCAGGCTTCATCGGCTCCGCCGTCGCACGTATGCTTGTGCGTGATACGTCCCATGACGTTTTGGTCGTCGATAAGCTGACCTATGCCGGCAATCTCGATTCCCTGAAGCCGGTCGCCAACAATCCGCGCTATCGTTTCGAACAAGCGGACGTGACCGACCTGGAACGCATGCGTTCTGTCATCGCCGCCTACGAGCCCGATGTGGTGATGCATCTCGCAGCGGAGAGCCATGTCGATCGTTCCATCGATGGTCCCGGCGAATTCATCCATACGAACGTCGTCGGAACCTACGCCCTTCTTCAGGCGACGCTTGAATATTGGCGCGGACTTCAGCAAGACCGCCAAAACGCGTTTCGATTTCATCACATTTCGACCGACGAGGTTTTCGGCTCCCTCGGCTCGGATGGCTTCTTCCACGAAACCTATCCCTATCAGCCGACCTCGCCGTATTCGGCTTCGAAGGCTGCTTCGGATCATTTCGTACGTGCCTGGAACCATACCTATGGCCTTCCGACCGTGGTCACGAACTGCTCCAACAATTACGGGCCGTATCATTTTCCAGAGAAGCTGATCCCGCTGATCGTGCTCAATGCTTTGGAAGGCAAGCCATTGCCGGTCTACGGCGCGGGCGAGAACGTACGCGACTGGCTCTACGTCGACGATCACGCGAGGGCGCTCATTCTCGTGGCGGAACGCGGTGTTCCCGGCGAGACATATGCGATCGGCGGGCACAACGAACGCCGCAATATCGATGTCGTTCGCACAATTTGCCAACTGGTCGACGAGCTGGCGCCCAACGCCAAGATTGGACCGCGCGAGTCTCTGATCGCCTTCGTCAGCGACCGGCCGGGCCACGACCTTCGCTACGCCATCGACGCTTCTAAAATCGAGCGCGAGCTTGGTTGGCGTCCCGCAGAAACATTTGAAACGGGTTTGCGCAAGACGGTCGAATGGTATCTCGCCAATCCGGATTGGTGGCAACGTGTCCGCTCCGGCGTCTACCGCGGCGAGAGGCTCGGCGTCGTCGCCTAAAATCTCCCATATGATAAGCGATGCTTTCGTCAGCCGTCGCGAAGAAAGGTTCCTGACGTGATTGAAGTCGAGTCGACCGCCATTCCCGAGGTCAAGATCATTCGCACGCAGGCGTTCGGTGATTCACGCGGCTTCTTCACTGAAACTTACAACCGCAAGGATTTTGTCGAAGCCGGGATCGGCGACACGTTCGTGCAGGACAACTTTTCCCTATCTGCCGAAATCGGAACCGTACGTGGATTGCACTTTCAATCGGCGCCTTTCGAGGCCTCGAAGCTGATCCGGGTTGGACGCGGACGCATCCTTGATGTTGCCGTCGATTTGCGTCGCTCCTCACCGACCTACGGTCGTCACGTGGCTGTCGAGCTCTCCGCCGAGAACCGGTTGCAGTTGCTCATCCCCGTCGGCTTCGCGCACGGTTTCTGTACGCTCGAGCCGAACGCTGAGGTCCATTACAAGGTGTCGGCCCATTATGCGCCGAGCCATGATCACGGCGTCGCGTGGGACGATCCGGCGCTCGGGATCGATTGGCCGGTCGAGACTGGGCGGGCCGTCCTTTCGGACAAGGACAAGAAGCATCCGCTCTTCGCCGATCTTCCTGCCTATTTTTCGTGATGTCCGCCCCCATGCGCATTTTAGTCACTGGAACCGAAGGACAGGTCGCCCGTTCGATGCGCGAACGAGCAGCCTTTCACAATGTCACTGTGGTTCCCGTCGGACGCCCCACGATCGATCTCGCCTCTCCCTCGGGACTTGAAGATATTCTGGTGGAATTGCGCGGCGACGTGCTCGTGAACGCCGCAGCTTTCACCGCCGTCGACCAGGCCGAGGCGGAGCCCGAGCTCGCCGAAGCCAWCAACGGCATCGGCGCCGGCGCACTCGCGGGCGCCGCGGCGGCGATGGGCATTCCGATCGTTCAGCTCTCCACCGATTACGTCTTCGACGGAACGCTCGATCGTCCCTATCGCGAGGATGATCCGGTGACCCCGCTCGGCGTCTATGGCACCTCGAAACTATTGGGCGAGCAGGCGGTGGCGGACGAAACGCCCAACCACGTCATTCTCCGCACCGCGTGGGTCTACAGTCCGTTCGGCAAGAATTTCGTCAAGACGATGCTGCGCCTTGCGCAAAGTCGCGACGAACTCGGTGTCGTCGGCGACCAACGCGGCGGACCGACGAGCGCGCTCGATCTCGCTGACGGAATTATCGCCATCGCGCGCAACCTCGTCGCTCATCCCAAGGAAGCCGACATGCGAGGTGTTTTTCACCTCACCGGAACGGGAACCGCATCCTGGGCGCAGTTTGCTTCCGCGATCTTCGAATGTTCGGCGTTGTTCGGTGGACCGACGGCACGCGTCAGGCCGATCGCGACGGCGGAGTATCCGACGCCTGCGAAACGGCCGGCCAATTCCGTGCTCGATTGCACGAAGGTGGCGACTATTCATGGGGTGGCGCTGCCGTCTTGGCGCATGTCCCTCGAACCTTGCGTCAAACGCATTCTTGAAGACACCCGGGAGAGCGGATCGTGAAGGGTATCATTCTCGCCGGCGGTTCCGGCACCAGGCTGCACCCGATGACATATGTCACGTCGAAGCAGCTGCTGCCGATCTACGACAAACCGATGATCTACTACCCGCTGACCACGCTGATGCTGGCCGGTGTCCGCGATATCCTGATCATCTCGACGCCCGAGGACATGCCGAAGTTCCAGCAATTGCTCGGTGACGGGAAGCGCTGGGGACTGCGCCTGTCATACGCCGTGCAGGCGAAGCCCGAAGGCTTGGCGCAAGCATATATCATCGGCGCGGATTTCGTGCGTGGCGGGCCATCTGTTCTGATCCTCGGCGACAACGTGTTCTTTGGACATGGATTGCCGGAATTGATGCAAGCTGCAGGCGGTCGATCGCAGGGCGCCAGCGTCTTCGCCTATCACGTCACCGACCCGGAGCGGTATGGCGTGGTTGCATTCGATGAAAGGGACACCGCCATCTCGATCGAAGAGAAGCCGAAGACACCGAAATCCAATTGGGCGGTGACCGGTCTCTACTTTTACGACGAACAAGTCGTCGATATCGCCGCCAACCTGAAGCCATCGCCAAGGGGCGAACTCGAAATTACTGACGTCAATCGCGCGTATCTCGAAAGCGGTCAGCTATTCGTTCAGCGGATGGGTCGCGGTTTTGCTTGGCTCGACACAGGCACGCCCGATAGCCTCGTCGAGGCTGCGGAGTTCGTCCGTACGCTGGAAAAGCGCCAAGGTTTCAAGATTGCGTCTCCCGAGGAGATCGCATTCAACCTCGGCTGGATCGATAAGGCGCAATTGATCGATCTGGGCAAGGAATTGGCCAAGAGCAGCTATGGCCAATACCTCCTGCGGGTCGCGGAATCTTAAAAAGCGTGGCGGCCGCGGGAGCG
The DNA here is from genome assembly GCF_056401005.1 of Microvirga sp. P4_G7. Lineage (NCBI taxonomy): Bacteria > Pseudomonadati > Pseudomonadota > Alphaproteobacteria > Hyphomicrobiales > Methylobacteriaceae > Microvirga > Microvirga sp. P4_G7. The sequence goes on from NZ_JBFUKD010000037.1 coordinate 4,031, forward strand.
TAACGGGATAGCAAAATATTGCGCGTGCGGCCGCATTAAAAAACTATTGTTCTTTTTATAGAACGCTAGTAAATCAGATTCATGACCGCCCGATCATCCTACCAGCTCGAAACCCGCCTGATTCACGATGGCATTCTCCGCACGCCGTTCGGGGAAACATCGGAAGCGCTCTTCCTGACGCAAGGCTTCATCTACGAAACCGCGGAGAGTGCCGAATCCCGGTTTCGCAATGAGGAACCCGGCTTCAGCTACACGCGGTATTCCAACCCGACCATCGCCATGTTCGAAGATCGCATGGCCTCTTTCGAAGGTGCGGAAGCTGCACGGGCGACGGCGACGGGTATGGCAGCCGTGACGGCGGCCATGGTGAGTCAGGTCAAAGCCGGGGACCATGTGGTGGCCGCGCGGGCGCTGTTCGGTTCCTGCCGCTGGGTGGTGGAGGATTTTCTGCCGCGCTTCGGCGTGACGTGCACGCTGGTCGACGGGACGAAGATCGACGAGTGGCGCGAGGCGGTGCGGCCGGAGACCAAGGCCTTCTTGCTTGAATCGCCCGCCAATCCAAGTCTCGAGATCATCGACATCGCCGCCGTCGCCGAAATCGCTCATGCCGCAGGTGCGACGCTGACCGTCGACAACGTGTTCGCCACCCCCCTGCTGCAGAAGCCGCTGGAGCTCGGCGCCGACTGTGTCGTTTACTCGGCGACCAAGCACATCGACGGCCAAGGGCGATGTCTCGGCGGGGTCATTCTGTCGACGACGAAATTCATCGAAGAGATCATCCAACCATTCCTGCGCATGACCGGCCCGTCGATCTCGCCCTTCAACGCCTGGGTGCTTTTGAAGGGGCTCGAAACCCTGCCGTTGCGCGTGGAACGCCAGACCCGGACGGCGGGGTTTCTCGCCGATGCGCTCAGTCCGCACGAGAAGCTCAACCGCCTCGTCTATCCCGGCCGCCCCGACCATCCGCAGGCAAACCTCATTGCCCGCCAGATGAAGGGCGGGTCGACGATGATCGCCCTCGACGTGAAGGACGGCAAGGACGGCGCCTTCCGCTTCATGAACGCGCTCGAGCTGGTCCGGATCTCCAACAATCTCGGCGATGCCAAGAGCCTCGTCACACATCCCTCGACAACGACCCACCAGCGCTTCGCGCCGGAGCTTCGCGCGGAAATGGGAATTCCAGACGGACTTGTACGTCTCTCGGTGGGCCTCGAACATCAAGACGATCTTCTCGCCGATATCGAGCAAGCGCTGAAGGCCGTCTGAGGCCGCCACGCCTTCGCGTCAAGGCGATAGATCACGCTACGGCAAAAATGTGAACAAAACAGGAAACGTCGTCCTATAATGGGCCGCCACCTGGATGATTCGACTGTGCACGCCGCTTATCTCGAAAAGCTCAATCCGGAACAAAGACGTGCCGTCGAGTACGGTATCGCCGACAGGGACACGACACCCGCGCGTCCACTGCTGATCATTGCCGGCGCCGGATCGGGTAAGACCAACACCCTTGCGCATCGTGTCGCGCACCTGATCGCCAACGGCGCCGACCCGCGTCGCATCATGCTTTTGACATTCTCTCGACGTGCATCGGCCGAGATGAATCGCCGGGTCGAACGGATCTGCTCACAAGTCATGGGCTCCGATGGGCGCGTCATGGCCGATGCACTCGCTTGGGCCGGCACCTTTCACGGCATCGGCGCGCGCTTGCTGCGCGACTACGCGCTTCAGATCGGGCTCGATCCGGATTTCACCATTCACGACCGCGAGGACACCGCCGACCTCATGAATCTGGTGCGGCACGATCTCGGCTACTCGAAAACCGAGACGCGGTTCCCGACCAAAGGGACGTGCGTTTCGATCTACTCCCGCTGCGTGAACGCCGAGGTGCCGCTGGAGGACGTATTGCGGACGTCGTTTCCCTGGTGTGCCGGATGGAGCACAGAACTGCGCACTTTGTTCGCGGCTTTCGTGGTTGCGAAACAACGTCAGAACGTCCTCGATTACGACGATCTTCTTCTCTACTGGGCGCAGGTCGCCGGCGAACCTGCGCTCGCCGCGGATATGGCCGCACGGTTCGATCATATTCTCGTCGACGAATATCAAGATACCAATCGGCTGCAATCCTCCATTCTCTCATCATTGAAACCGACCGGGCACGGCCTCACGGTCGTTGGCGACGACGCGCAATCGATTTATTCCTTTCGCGCCGCGACGATCCGCAACATCCTGGAATTCCCGGACCGGTTTGCGCCTTCGGCGGAGGTGATAACCCTCGACCGAAACTATCGTTCGAGTCAGCCCATTCTCGCCGCGGCCAATGGCGTCATCGAATGCGCCGCCGAACGCTTCACCAAGAATCTCTGGACCGATCGCGAAGCCGGCGAGAAGCCGTCTCTGGTGAACCTGCGTGACGAGAACGATCAGGCCCGTTATGTGGTCGAGCGCGTCCTCGAAAACCGCGAAGCCGGAACGGCCCTCAAGCAGCAGGCAGTGTTGTTCAGAACGTCGCACCACAGCGGGCCGCTCGAAGTGGAGTTGTCGCGTCGCAACATCCCATACGTGAAATTCGGCGGTCTCAAGTTTCTCGACGCGGCTCATGTGAAGGATGTCCTTGCGGTCCTTCGCTTCGTGCACAATCCCCGCGACCGGATGGCGGGCTTTCGCATCATGCAACTCATGCCGGGGATCGGACCTTCATCCGCGCAACGTGCGCTCGATCATATTGCCGCCTCGAACGATCCGATTGCGGCGCTGAGCACGGCGCCACCGCCGCAACGAGGCACGGAGGCATGGTCCGAATTCGTCGCGATGATCGCGCATGTTCACGCGGCTCGCGACGGTTGGCCTACGGAACTCGATCGCGTGCGCACCTGGTACGAGCCACACCTCGAACGCATCCACGAAGATGCCTCAACGCGTCTCGCCGATCTCATTCAGCTCGAACAAATCGCGGCGGGCTATCCAACGCGCGAACGCTTCCTCACCGAACTCACACTCGACCCGCCGGATGCGACGAGCGACCAGGCGGGCGTGCCGCTGCTCGATGAGGATTATCTGATCCTGTCGACCATCCATTCCGCCARAGGGCAGGAATGGCGATCGGTCTTCGTTCTCAACGTCGTCGATGGCTGCATTCCATCCGATCTCGGCACCGGCACAAGTGCCGAAATCGAAGAGGAACGCAGGCTTCTCTATGTTGCCATGACGCGCGCCAAGGACGATCTGCATCTGATCGTTCCCCATCGCTTCTTCACGCACCAGCAGGCTTCGACCGGCGACCGTCACGTCTACGCTTCGCGCACGCGCTTCATCCCGAAATCGCTCTTGCCCCTGTTCGGCCAATCGTCGTGGCCGATCGCGACCGCGCAAAGCGCGGCGACTGTGGCAAAACCAAGCGTGAAGTTCGATGTCGGGGCACGAATGAGGGGAATGTGGGGTTGAGGCGATTGCAACGCGCGTCTGCCGACGGATCAGCCCGTCGCGCGCGAGCATGCCACGAGAGACCGACGACCCGTCTGTTCCCCGGAGCCAGATGTGATGCGTGCCAACTTGTCACAAAACTAAAGCTGAAATTCAGCGTGAGCGAGCTTTCCCTTACGTAAGCACAATGCTACCAGCAGTCCCGGAATAAAAGCCGTACCAGGGGGCATAGGTGGCATTCAGAACTATAACTTTCGACCCGTCGCAGATTACCGATAGCGATGCGAGTGATGGGATCGTCGAGGTCGGCGGGCTCAGAATCAAGGTAACGGCGCCAGGTGCGTGGACCCTGAACTTCAACAATGGTCGGCTCAATTTCTCCGAAGACGCTGCTTTCGCCGGCAGTCAGTTCAAAATCGAAGTGACGAGCGTCACCGGAGGACAGCTCAAGTACAACAACTTTACGATCAACTATCAATCGGATCCGCTCGTTGTCGACGGATGGGCACCGTATCTGCTACTCGACAACATGACGGTCAGTGATACGGACCTGAGCGGAAACTACGCGTCGCACGGCAGCTTCAATTTCAATTATCAGACCGGCTTCCCCGGCATGTCGTCCAGCGTCATCACCACACTGGTGGTCACCGACAACGCCGCGTCCGGTTCATCCCAAAATCCGTTCTCGTCGTTCTGGATCGATGATCTCGTCGTCGACACGGATTATGCGCCGCTCGATTTAGCACCGCCGGTCGTCTCCTCGATCGTACGATCGGGGACGAGCGCTCCGACCAATTCCACATCGCTCACCTACACGGTGACATTCAGCGAGATGGTAACAGGCGTTTCCGCCAACGATTTCGCCATCGCCACCACCGGCACGGCGGCGGGAACCGTTGCGAGCGTCACCGACTCGGGCGACGGAAAAACCTTTGTCGTCGTCATCGATACCGTGTCCGGTGTTGGCACGATCACATTGAACCTGAAGAGCTCAGGAACAGGAATCGCCGACCTCGCAGGMAACGCGATTTCCGGCGGGTACTCCAACGGGGAAGCCTTCGAAATCGATCAGGCCGCCCCAACAACGACCATCGTGTCCGGTCCCGCCGCGCTGACCGGAAGCACCGCCGCGACCTTCACGTTCGGCTCCGACGAGCTCGGAATCACCTACGAGTACAGCCTCGACGGCGCCACCTACACGCCCGCTTCTGGCACGGCCCTGTTCAACAACCTCAGTGCGGGGAATCACACACTGCTCGTCCGCGCCATCGATTCGGCAGGGAACGTCGACCTGACGCCGGCCAGTCACACCTGGACGATCGACATAGTCGCGCCTGCCGTCACCGCGGTCACCGTTCCGGCGAATGGCACCTACGGCGTCGGCCAAAACCTGACATTCACCGTTCACGTTCAGGAGGCTGTCAGCGTATCGACAACGGACGGCGCGCCGTCCCTGGCGCTGACGATCGGCGGGACGACGCGATATGCCACCTACGTTTCCGGTAGCGGTTCGGATGCGCTGACCTTCACCTACACTGTGCAACAGGGCGATGAAGACACCGACGGTATTGCGATCGGCGGCCTTCAGCTCAACGGCAGCACCGTCAAGGACACAGCCGGCAACGATCTGTCGTTGTCCCTCAACGCCGTCGGCTCGACCGTCGGCGTCCTTGTCGGCGCGCCGGTCTCGACAACGACCGTCGATGGCGTCCCAGTCGAGACCACCACAACCACAAACCCGGACGGCAGCCAGTCACAGACGACCGTTGTTYCCGTCGTGACCGACAACCGTCAGGATGTCGCGGGTTCGCAGGACGTGGCCGATATTCCGTTGGTTACGTCCGGATCGGGCAGCCCCCTGCTTGCAGTGCAGGTACCCACCGGGATCGGACTCGAGGCAACCGGTTCGGCCGCGCCTTCCCCCGTCACGGCTTCGCTCAGCGATCTGATACGGGAGATCCAGGCCCACACGGCGCCCGGGTCAGCAGACCAGGACCGGCTCGTCTCGGGTGGAACCGGCTTTGCGCTCAACCTCCCGGCATCAAGCGCACTCATCGTACAGACCATTACTCCCGTTGCTGCCCCCGGCGCCCTTCCGGGAGCGCCGCTGGTCATCTCAGGCTCGGCGGATGCGAGCGCCGCCTTCGTGGCGCTGGTCATCGATGCGCGAGGATTGCCATCGGGCTCCGAAATCCAGCTCCAGAACGTAGATTTTGCGGTGGTGGTCGGCAGTGCGACCATCAGCGGTGGATCGGGATCTCAGATCCTCTTCGCGGACGACAACGCTCAGCACATCGTGTTAGGCGCCGACGACGACACGCTGCATGGCGGTGGCGGCGATGACTATGTCGGCTCGCAGGAAGGCAACGACTGGCTCTACGGCGATGACGGCAACGACACCGTCGTCGGAGGTGTCGGGGACGATCACCTGTTCGGCGGTACAGGGGCGGATACGCTGCGCGGCGATTCCGGCAACGACGTGCTCGACGGCGGAACAGGCGCAGACACGATGACCGGCGGCACCGGCAACGATACGTATCTGTTCGATGGAACCGACAGGATCGTCGAGACGAAGGGCGAGGGAATCGATACCGTAATCAGTTCTGTCCACGCCGAGCTGACGCATCTCTCCGCTCACGTTGAAAACCTCACCCTGGTCGGACCCGACGCCATTTACGGCTACGGCAATGCGCTGAACAACACGATCCGTGCGGGATCCGCGGGTGGTGTGTTGCTCGGGCACGGCGGCAACGATTCTCTCTATGGCTCCGCCTTGCGCGACCGCCTCCACGGCGAGACCGGAAACGACAAGCTCTACGGCCATGCCGGCGACGACTACCTGTGTGGGAACCAAGGCAACGACACGATTGCCGGCGGTGCGGGCAACGACCTGATCAAGGGAGATTCGGGCAACGATCGACTCTCCGGCGACGCCGGCCGCGATACGATCTATGGCGGTGCAGGAAAAGACGTGATCCGGGGCGGAGATGGAATCGACCGGCTGTATGGACAGTCCGGCGCAGACACATTCGTTTTCGACACCAAGCTGTCGAAGTCGAATGTCGATCGCATCATGGATTTCAACRTCGACGTCGACACCATCAACCTCGCCAAATCGGTGTTCAAGGCGGTGGCGGCGAAAGGTGAACTGGGCGAGAGCGCATTCTGGACGGGCACCGCCGCCCATGATGCGGACGACCGCATTATCTACAATGCCGACAGCGGCAACCTCTACTACGACGGAGACGGCGCCGGCGGAGCCGCGCAGGTGAAGTTCGCGACCATCGGCAAGCACCTCGCCTTGACGAGCAAGGACTTCTTCATCGTCTAGTCGAATACGTCGGCTCGCCTCGCATGCGGGGCGAGCCGCTCCTCCCCGCGCAGAGATTGTCGCCGCGAGACAGGCGACACATCAGAGCAACATCCGTTACAGCCATCGCCGTACGCGCAAACGATAGCCTCTGTAGGCATCGCCGAATTTGCGCGCGAGATATGCCTCTTCGCGGGCGACGACGCCGTAGCGAATGACGAGCGCGAAGGGCACCAGCATCACCGCCAGCCACACGTTGTCGAAAGCGATGGTCAAGGCGATCAGGCCCAGGAACATGCCCAGGTAGATGGGATTGCGCGTGAGGCGGTAGGGGCCGCTTTCGACGATCGTCGTCGTCGGCATGTTGGTGGGAACGTTGGAGCCGGCCCTGGAGATCGTAACGATGGCCCAGGCGACCAACCCTAGCGCGACGACGAACACCACCGCTCCGAGCCATCCTGCCGGCAAGACGGAGGGTGGAAACGGCAACGGCCAGAGCCAGTTGATTGCAAACCCGGCAACGACGGCAAGCCCCCATGCAAGCGGCGGACGAACAACGACACGAGCGGTATCTGCTCTGTCATCCATGCGAATCCGTCCTAGGGCCTCGCAATAGCGCAGCCCACCAGAGGTCCTATCGTTGCCTTGATCGTCGACGCTCCCTCAGCGCCTGCCTGCGCGATTGACGGGACCACCACGATTCATGGGTGTACCGGGGCGAACGCCAACCCCCACAGCACCCACGCCCGGAGTCGCCACAGCACGCGCCACGGGGGCGACCGGACGCGAGACACAACCTTTCGGCACCCCGACCGTCTTGCAATAGATGATAGCGTTCGCTGGCGTTGCGGTCACGAAGGTAAGGGCGAGTGCCGCTACCGCCAACCCGGCATATGATAAGGATACGATGCGAGACATTGTATTCCTCCGTTGCGCGCCCGAATTTGCCGTTGGGCGCTGATTTGACTTGTTTGCCGCAATTTCTGCAGCCGGCCCGTAGATAGCGATCGTGGAGGTCAGCGATGTTTCGACGACCCTGATGGTGCCGCCAACGCGTTCCATCTCAACGCAGGCTGATGTCCACACCGCTCACGCTCGTGCTCAGTTCCAATCCGATGTTGCGGCCGCTCAGCTCGAGCACGACGCCCCTCGCGTTTTGCAGACGGAGCATCGATACGCCGCCACCAAGTGCTGCCCCCGCACCGGCCGCGGTATAGGTGCCGGCGATGTCCGAGGCACGGACTAGGTTGCGGGCGTGTCCAGACAGTTCGGCCTTCGAAGCTCCGATCGTCGCACCAACGCTCAAGCCGCCGATCCGCAGCGGGTAGCGCCGCCCCTGGAAAACGAGTGTCCCTCGGCCACCACCGACGCCGACGATAAATCCGGCTTTTACGATCTCGATGTGAACCGTCCCGGTTGCAGCCCATGCCGGCGCCGCCGACATCGGAGCCAGCGCGATCGCAAGGGCCATCGCTATAGGGACAGCGAATTTTCGGAACATGAGCATGGACACCTCCGTTTGGTGTGGGCCCACCGCATCATGCGCTCACTCACGACAGTTTGCTACCGTGGCGCGAACCGAGCATCCCAAAAGACCTCGAAAGTTCGCCCTCGCCGGCGTCGGTTCCACCATATCCATGCCAATTGCAGCCAGGCGGCACGAAGCGTAGCGCTTAATCTCACAGGAGGGCTGCCGCTGCCTCAGCGGGTGGTGATGTCGGGCGGCAAGTCCATCATTGCAAATTCGGCGAGGCGAGCGCCTGAACGATCATCTGCATTCAGACCAAGAGCGGCGCTGACGGACGCGCCAACGATCCGGGCAATTGTGAAACCTTCGGGCCGCATGCTAAAAAATCAACGATGCGCCAATCTATTGTACATATAGCCCTCGTCGTTCGCGACTACGATGAAGCGCTTTCCTACTTCACGGAGAAGCTCCAGTTCACTGTTGTTGAAGACTCTTATCAGCCCGCTCAGGACAAGCGCTGGGTCGTTGTCGCCCCGCCAGGATCGCGCGGCACTTCGATTTTGCTCGCTCGCGCATCGACGCCGGAACAGACTCCATTCATCGGCAACCAGGCAGGTGGACGCGTATTCCTGTTTTTGGAAACAGACGATTTTGAGCGTGACTATCGACGGATGTGCGATGTCGGGGTTACGTTCATCCGCGCACCAAAAATCGAAACGTACGGAACCGTCGCGGTCTTCGAGGACCTGTACGGAAATCGATGGGACCTCGTTCAATTTTCAAACAAGGGATAGACTTAATCCTTGATCACAGG
>NZ_JBFUKD010000038.1:0-15764 GCF_056401005.1 Microvirga sp. P4_G7
AGGCTGCAGCTTTCGAAGCCGAGAAGGTCACTTGTGAGGGAAGCGCTGAAAGAGCGTGGATCGACAGGATATTGACCCAAGCCGTCGCACTGGTGGGCGCATCAGCAGCTCGCGCCTTGAGCGCGGGGCCGAACGCGTCGATGAGGCGCATGAGACCCAGATAGTTGACGTCCATCTCCGCTCTCGCGGTTTCCAAGCCACCGGAACCCAAGTGCTTCGTGCGGTGATGTTCGGCGGTGTTGATCAGGATGTCGACCTTACCGCCGATGAGGGCCGCCAACGCCTCCACCGAACGCGTATCGGTGACGTCGAGTGGCACAACGGTTACGCGAGGAAGATCTGCGATCGCGTCGAGAGAAAGCGACGCCTTCCACGGCTCCGCCGCTCCGACCCAGATGGTGTCGGCACCGGCGTCGAGCAAAGCTTGAACCATTGCGCGTCCGGTCTCGGTCTTGCCATCGGTAACAAGAACTTTCCTCGACTTCGGATGTGATGTCATGTCCCGCAAATACCTGTCGTCGGTCATGTCGGAGTTGGAGTCTTGGGGTATCGCCGCGAGCGCCGCTTGGCCCGCCTTGTCGAGATGCGCCGTGACGCGCACGGGAGTAGGTGCGTGTGCGCAGTCGTTGTGAACGTTCACGACCACGCTCACGCCGACATTCAGCCTCACGAGGCCGATGCGCAGCGGAATCCGCTCACGGAAATAGTTCTCGTTGCTGTGGTGCAGAACCGTTTCCGATAGGAGCTCGCCCAATCCGTCACTGGACGTCCATTCGAGCCTGGTCGACAGGCAGTTGGAGCAGGCCTCTCGTGCCGGATACTGGAAACGGTCACATTCACGGCATTGCTGCAATTCGAGCCGACCCTCGCATGCGGCCGCGGTAAATCGCAGGCCAGCGCGGCTGCGAGATGACGGCGGAAGCGTCGGTTGACGAGTCCGTGAGAGGGGATTTTTTTTTGGCGTCGTATCCAGGTGTGGCATCGTCACATTCCACTCGCAGCGAGGACGGCTGCTCCCGTGCAGAGGCCGCGATCGTAGTTGATCATTCCGAATCCGCTGACGAGCCCGAGCCTCGCCTTGGCAACCTGCTTTCCGAGGCTTCGGCGCGTGAGCTGCCGGATCGCTTCCACCATCCCGAGATGTCCGCCTGCTGCACCGGCTTGTCCCACGGAAAGCTGCCCCCCCGACGTGTTCATTGGCAAGGTTCCGTCGACCGTAAAGGTGTTTTGTCGAATGAAATCCGGAGCGCCACCCTTTTGGCAAAAACCGAGATCCTCCAATTGAAGGCAATTGATCACTGGATAGTCATCGTAGAGCTGGACGAAGTCCATGTCCGCCGGCCCCACATTCGCCTGGGCATAGAGGTCGTCGCGGTCCATCTCCCATCCTCCGCGCATCTGAACGGGATCGTCCGGGAATGCATTGTGTCGTTCGATGGCGCCGAGGATGCGGGCGTATGGCAAGCGGCGACGACGTGCGTCGTCCTCTGCCATCACGAGAAATCCCTCGGCGCCGGCACAGGGCATGACACAGTCGAACAATTTGAGCGGGTCGGCGACGGGTCTCGCATTCAGATACGCCTCGAGCGTGAGAGGCTTCTTGATCAGTGCATGAGGAAAGGCGAGGGCGTTGTCGCGCTGCGCGACGCAGAGCTTCCCGAAATCCTCGGCCGTGGCGCCGTAGGCGCGCATGTAGAAATCGGTCAGAAGTGCAAAGCTGCCGTTCGGGCCGCCTGCGCCCACCGGATAGACCGCGTCGCGCGCGAAGCGGCTGAAATTTGCGAGATTCTGACGGAAGGAATCGACACGGTTCGTGTCGGCGGCAATGCATGCGACGATATCGGCATCCCCAGCCTGCACTGCACGAGCGGCACGGCGAAGGCCGACGATCGCGCTCGCCCCGCCCATGGGGATGTGATCGAGCCATCGCGGTGACAGACCAAGATGCTGCGTGAGGCCGACAGCGGTATCAGGAAACAGCGTGAAGCTCGAAGCCGCGATGCCGTCGACCTCGGCCTTCGTCACGCCGGCGTAACGATAAAGTTYGGACAGGACGCGGGCGAAGAACCAGTGGGCATCGTGCTGCGAGTAGCGCGTGTAAGGCACCGTGACCGGTGCTGTAACGACGACGCCGTCATACGGTGCGCGCGCTCCCATCCCGTCTCCTATCGCGATTGGGTCAAGCGAAGTTGACCCTTCAAGGCGCGAAGATCGATTGTTGTCGCGTCATTGACGGCGCGTTCGGCCAGCGCCCTGATCTCGGCGCGCTGCAGCTTCTGCGTTGCAGTGATCGGGAGATGCTCGACGAAAGCGACATATCCCGGCACCTTGTAGTACGCGAGGCGCTCAGCGCAGGAGCGCGCGATCTGCTCCGCGATCGTGGCGGAATCGGTCGCGGTGGTGGGGAGCCCAGAATGGAGCCGCACCAGCGCGAACACCTCCTCGCCGCGGACATCGTCAGCGACAGGGGCGACGGCGACTCCGGCCACTGAGTCAAGGTTCTGGATGACGCCTTCAACTTCTACGACGGCGATGTTCTCGCCGCTGCGGCGCACGATGTTCTTCTTGCGGTCGACGAAATAGAGAGCGCCATCCGGACCCCGGCGGATCACATCGCCCGTGTGGAACCACCCACCCGCCCATGCCTCGTCTGTCGCGGCCTCGTTCTTCAGGTAGTGCGTAAAAAAGCCCCGTCGTCCATTTTCGCCGGTGGCACGAACGAGCAATTCTCCGGGTGCTCCATCGCGAACGTCCAACTGATCGTCGCCGACGATGCGATAGTCCATCCCAGGTGCAGGATAGCCGATGCAGCGCTCGCCCACATGGCGTTCGCCCGCGGCGGTCGACGTCACTGCGCCGCCCCCTGTCTCCGTCATGGCCCACGCTTCTACGAGCGGCACGCCGAAACGTCGCTCGAACGTTTCCTGATGGCGAGGATCGACGCCGGCTCCGAATGCGAACCGTATGCAACACGCCGAGATAATGCACGATCGTCGCCCGCGAGTCTGCCACGCTCCGCCACCACGTACGGGCGTGGAAGCGATCGAGGGGAACGAGAGTACCGGCTTTGAGAATAGCGCCGAGGGCCGAACATCCGAGCGCATTCATATGAAACATGGGAAGAGGCGTGAGGATGACCTCCTCACCGTGTCGCATGTTCGCGATGCCGCCTTGGCTCGTGTACCAGGTCGCCAAGCTGATAAAATAGTCGTTCGATAGCACGCAGCATTTGGGTTTGCCGGTCGTTCCGGAGGTAAAGAGCAGGGCGCAGGGATCATCCGGCTCGCCGCTCTGACGGTCGCTGCGCTCCTCGCCGTTCTGAGGGTCGCTTCGCTCTTGGCAAGTCGGAATTGCGTCGTCTGGGCCGATGATGCGCTCGGGCGCCAGTCCCGCCGCGCGGATCAGACCTTGCAGTTCCGGTAATGCCACCGCCAGATCCGGCATGACGACAGAAAACTGATAGGCGAGATCRTCCGGACGGAGATCGGGGTTGATCGGCAGGAGCGCGACCCCGAGCGCGTTCAACGCCAACCAGTGCCAAAAGAAGTCCGGCCTGTTCTCCAGTAACAGCGCGACCGTGGTGCCGTGGCCGTAGCCGTTCGCTTCGTACGCTTCGCGCAAGGCTTCGACGCGGGCCGCTGCCTCTCCGTAGGTGAAAAGAAAGCCCTCCGGTGCATAGGGAAGCTGGGCAGAGATCGGAGCGCGCAGAAACGGAGTTCCCGGATGCGTGCGTGCGGTCGCTGCAAAGGCGCGATACGGCGTTCCCATCTCATCCCTCTATCACGGTCCAATCGCGAGTGCTTGACGTGGGCGTCGAAGCGTCCCTAAACTGTATACTGTCGACGGTCGACGAAAACGGCAAGCCCTTCTTGCCTTAATTTGACCGGGCGGAGCCGACCCATGAGTAAACTCGTTTTCGAGACCGTCCAACGCGCTCCGCCTCTCGCAGAGCAAATCTATGCGGCGCTCCGCGAGCAGTTGCGTTCTGGTGCTTTTGCCACGGGCGAGCGCTTGGTCGACGCTTCACTGGCGAAGGCCCTGAACGTGTCCCGTACGCCGGTTCGCGAGGCCTTGTCCCGGCTCGTCGCCGATGGCCTTCTGGAGACAGGCGACGGCGGATTTCAGGTGCCGGTTCCGACGATTGCCGTGATGGAAGAGATCTTCGACGTCCGCGGCCTGATCGAGCCCCCTGCTGCGGCCCGTGCGACGCTTGCAATGGGCAAGGCGACTTATTCCTCCCTCGACAGGGCTCTTAAGACGGCACGCGAAGCCGAGCGCGCTCACGACGAGGTGAAGTTTCTGCAGGCCAACTACGCATTTCGATCAGCGTGGATCGCGTGTGTTCCCAATCCTCGTCTCCGCGAGACGATTCTTCGGTTCGACGACCAGGCCGGCCAGGTCCGTCGCGCGACCCTTGTGTTGCCTGCTGCCCGCGCCGAGGCTCTCGCGCTTCTCGTCGATTGGGCGGACGCATTCAAGCGCATGGACTCGGAGGGGGCGGCCGAACATGCGCTGACCTTCATCAACGCCGCCGCACGCTATTTCCGCGAACTCGTCGATCGCGAGCAGCGCGAGACTGCCTGACAACCAAATCTCTGTTGAACCCGCATCCTTGGAGCTGATCATGACCGCCGCCGCACCTCATCCCATGCATGGCCCGAACAAATTCAAACTCGGCGTCTTCTCCATCAACGCCGACGGCGGCCTTACCTTGACGAAAGTGCCGGAGCGCTGGCCCGCGCGGTGGAACGAGATCGCCGAAGTCGCCCGCATGGCCGACAAGGCGGGCCTCGAATTTCTGTTGCCGATTGCGCGATGGAAGGGTTTCGGCGGCGAAATGAACAGCCGCGAGTTGTCCTACGAAACGCTGACCTTCGCGGCGGCACTCGCCGGCGTCACCGAACGGATCGCGGTCTTCTCGACTGTACACGTCCCCATGGTGCATCCCGTCTTTGCCGCCAAGGCGCTCGCCACCATCGACCATGCGTCGGGCGGTCGGTCTGGGCTCAACATCGTGTGTGGTTGGAACCCCGAAGAGTTCGGCATGTTCGGCCTGAAGCTGATCGACAACCGCTACGAGCAAGGGCTCGAATGGTTCGAAATCATCCAGCGCATCTATACGGAAAAAGCGCCGTTCGATTTCGACGGGCAGTTTTACCAGCTGAAGGGCGTCTCCGGTCAACCGTTGCCCGTCCAGTCGCCGCGTCCCATCACCCTGAATGCCGCTTTCTCGCCGCCCGGTCGCGATTTCGCAGCGCGCGCGGCGGATTTTCTTTTCACGACTTTCACGGAGATCGACAAAGGCCGTGAGCACATCGAGGACATGAAGGAGCGGGCGCGCGCCAGAGGCCGCGACGTCGGCGTCTTCACGACCTGCCATGTCGTGTGCCGTCCGACGCAAAGCGCGGCTGAAGATTACTACGAGCTCTACGCCTCGACGATGGCGGATCAAGCCAGCGTCGATCACTACATGGGTCAGAAGGAAAAGTTCTCGACCTCGCACGAGGCCGATGCATATCGCCTGCACCGCAAGCGGTTCGCTGGTGGCGCGGGGACGTATCCGCTGATCGGCACGCCGGAGCACATCGCCTCCCAAATGGTGAAGATGAGCGAGGCGGGTTTTGCCGGAACCACGGTGTCGTTCGTGAACTTCAAGGATGAGCTGCCCTACTTCATCGACAAGGTTCTCCCGCTGTTGCGGGAAGCCGGCCTGCGCGTTTCGTGAGGCGAACGGCCATGGCAGCGTCCGATCCACATCTCCTCGACGAAGGCGACCCCGCTCTCGATCCGAGAACGTTTCGGAGGGCTCTCGGGCAGTTCGCGACGGGCGTGACCGTCATCACCACGATGGCCGGTGACGAACCGGTCGGTGTGACCGTGAACTCGTTCTCGTCCGTCTCGCTCGATCCCCCGATGGTTCTGTGGTCGCTGCGAAAAGAATCGCGCAATCTCAAGACCTTCCAGGAAGCGACCCATTTCGCGATCAATGTGTTGGCGGCGGACCAGGTTGCGTTGTCGAACCAGTTTTCCCGATCGGTTGCGGACAAGTTCGCTTCGTTCGAGTGGCAGCGCGGGCGTGGCGACGCGCCGGTGTTTTCGGGAGTCGCGGCTCAATTCGAATGCCGCAGGATCGCCGAGCACGATGGAGGCGATCACACCATCTTTATCGGCCTCGTGGAGCGCTTCGGATGCTTCGATCGGGCAGGGCTGCTCTTCTCGCAGGGGCGATACGCGCTCGCCCTCGACCATCCGGGCTCGCCCTCCGACTTACGAATCGAGGAGGAGGGGCACCCCCGCGACGATTTCTTTCTTCCTCTCCTGGTGCGCGCCTATGCTTATCTTTCCGATGCATTCTCGGAGCACCGCGATGCGGAGGGATTGAATGCGAACCAGACCCGCGTTCTCGCTTTCCTCGCGACTCGTTCCGGCGCTTCGGCAGAGGTGATCGCGCGTCTTTCGTTTCTCGGAGTTGCCGCCGTCGAAGACGCGATTGCGAAGCTCGTCGGCGTTGGTCTTGTGGCGCCGCGTCCGCCCGGCGCGCTTGCCATCACGGCGGAGGGTATCGAGCGACTTCACCGCATCACCCAGCGCGCCCACGTGTTTGAGGAACAGCATCTTTCCGGCCTTGATCCGGACGATGTCGCGGCAACGCGGCGCGTCCTGCTTGCTCTCGCGAACCGCGTCGGTCCCTGAGCGATCAGCGCAAGGTGAGTACGATCTTGCCGCGTCCGTGCCCTATTTGCGAGAGGGCGTGGGCCTCGGCATGACTATCGAAGGGAAGCACGCGCTCCACGTTGGGTCGCAAGATACCGGCTGCTACACGCTCGACGATGGCCGCTAGTGCTGCCGGATTCGGTAGAATCTGAGCCATCCGTACATTGACACCGAATTCATCGCCACGCTCAACCACTGGGGCCGCGTTGAGATACACGAGCGTGCCGCCCTTTCGCAGAACGCGATAGCTGCGAGCATGCACCTCGCCGCCCATCAGATCCAAGACGAGGTCCATGTCCTTCACGCTGTCGTCGAACGACGCCTGGTCATAGGCGACGACTTCGGAGGCTCCGAGCGAACGCACATAATCGGCGTTGCGCGCCGAACATGTCGCGACGACGGTCGCTCCCGCCTGATGCGCCAGCTGAACCGCCATGCTCCCGACGCCACCGGCACCGGCGTGGATAAGAACGCGCATGCCGGATGCGATGTGTCCCGTCTCCACAAGTCCAATCCAGGCACTGACGCCCGCCAACGGGATCGCCGCCGCGTCTGTGAACGACAAGGAATCGGGGATCGCAACGGCGAGAGCGGCGGGGAGTGCTATTTCCTCTGCCCATGTCCCTTGCCCGCGCGGAGCGAGAAAGCAGACGCGCCGATCGATCATCTCCGACGAAACCCCGTCCCCCACTGCGCGGACGATGCCTGAACCATCGCGGCCTGTCATGGCTGGGAAGGCTGGCGGAAGCGGCTTGAGGTGACCCGCACGGATCTTCCAATCGACCGGATTGACGCTTGCCGCATGCACCTCGATCAGCGCCTCGCCGGCGTTGGGCCGTGGTGAAGGCCTTGAAGCAACCGATAGAACATCGGGCCCACCATAGGCGGAAAACTCGACAACGCGCATCTCAGGTCCTCACCTTGGCAGGTTGCTCGGCGATCTCGGGCGACCAGCCGATGGTGACGTCATCGGGCGGAACGGCAGCCAGCAACGTGCGTGTGTAGACGTGCTGCGGATTAGCGAACACCTCTTCCGTGCGGCCGCTCTCGACTACCTCGCCGCGATACATGACGAGAACCCGGTCGCACAGATAGCGCACGACCGAGAGGTCGTGCGAAATGAAGAGCATGGAAAATCCGCGCTCGCGGCGCAATCGAAGCAGTAAATCTAGCAACTGCGCCTGCACGGACACATCGAGCCCTGACACGATCTCGTCTGCAACGAGGATCTGTGGTACCGCGCAAAGCGCTCTCGCGATATTGACGCGCTGCTTCTGCCCTCCCGACAATTGCGATGGAAAGCGCGTTGCCGCCTCGGGCGGAAGGCCGATCTCGGCCAGCAATGCGCGCGCACGCTCGAGCCTCTCAGGTCCGCTATTGCGTCCGCCAGCAGCCTCGATCGCCTGCGTCACGATACTGGCGACCCGGCGACGGGGGTTGAGCGCCGATTGCGGATCCTGAAAGACGATCTGGATATGGTCGCGTCGGAAGGCTTTGTCATCGCGGTTGTTGGCGGTGACATCGCGCCCGGCGAGAACGATCTGTCCCTCGGTCGGTGTATCAAGTCCGACAACGAGGCGGGCGAGCGTACTCTTGCCGCTTCCGCTCTCGCCCACGATCCCGACGAACTCGTTCTCGTCGAGGGAGAAGCTGACATCGTCGACGGCTTTGAACACGGTGCTCTTGCGGAAGAGATTCCAACTCGTGACGAACCGCTTCGAGAGATTCTGCGCCTGCAGTCGCGGTTCTCCTGCCGCAGTGATCGTCGCGGACGAGAAGAGCGGTGGCTCGATCGATCGCGTCGCTTCCGGTCGAATGCACGCGGCCACATGGTCGGGCCCGATTGCTCTAAAGGCCGGCTCAGCCTCGCGGCATTCGTCGCTGGCCTTCGGGCAGCGGGAGGCAAAGCGGCAGCCCTGCAGATCCTTGATCGCCTTCAGACCGGGCATCCGTTCGGGCAACGTGAAAAGGCCGCGTCGCGGGCCGCTCATGCTCGGATTGGCGAGCTGGAGGCAACGCGTGTAGGGGTGAGCCGGGTCCGAAAAGAGCTGCTTTGCCGGACCACGTTCAGCGGGTCTGCCGGCATAGAGCACGAGGATTTCGTCGCAGATTTGCGAGGCCAGTCGCAAGTCATGGGTGATGAAGATGACSGCGGTTCCGTCGCGCCGCTGCATTTCGGCGATCAGTTTCACGATGCGCGCCTGAATCGTCACGTCGAGCGCAGTCGTCGGTTCATCAGCGATCAGGAGACGCGGTTTGCTGGCGAAAGCCATGGCGATCAGCACGCGTTGGCACATGCCGCCGGAGAGCTGATGCGGGTACTTGTCCAAAAGCGCGGCACCATGGGGCAGATCCACGGAGGCAAACGCCGCGAGAGCGTCACCGCGCCACGACGAGGGTGACGAGAGGCCGATCCGCAACAGATGTTCCTTCATCTGCTGGCCGACGGTGAGCACCGGGTTGAGTGCGGACAGTGGTTCTTGCGGAATGAACGCGATCTCGCGGCCGAGAAGGTCTCGGCGCTTCTCGCCGGACATCCGCACGAGATCCTCGCCCGCGAACTCGAGACGACCGCCGGTGACCGAGAAACCGTGCGGGAGAAACTGAGAGATCGTCCTGCCGATCATTGATTTGCCCGCGCCGGACTCGCCGACGAGCCCGAGAATTTTCCCAGGTTCGAGCGAAAAACTCAGATCGGAGAGAACCGGAAACGATCCGGACTTGGTCGTCGCGCCGACGCAGAGATTGCGGGCGGTGAGGATGCTCATGATCAGGCGCGCTCCGTTTCGCTGAGGCGCGTATCGAGACTGCGGCGCAGGCCGTCACCCAGGATGTTGAAGCCGAATACCGTCAAGAAGATCGCCAGGACCGGGCATACGAGATTCCATGGGGCCTGATAGATGTTCTGCCGCGCGTCTGCGATCATCTGTCCCCAGGCCGCCGTATCGGCGCCGACGCTCATCCCGACAAACGAAAGAATGGCTTCGACGATGACGGCAACGCCCATTTCCAGGCTCATCAACGTGATCAGAAGAGGCAGTGTCGCAGGGGCGATCTCCCGCGTGATGACACGCCAATTGGAGAATCCGACGAGTTGCGCCGCCGCGACATAGTCCCGCCGTGTAACAACGAGAACTTCACTTCGCAGGACGCGGCAGAAACGTGTCCAATCGACGAGGACAATCGCGAGGATCACGTTCCTCAGGCCCGTTCCGAGGCCGACCATGAGAATGAGCGACAGAATGACAGGAGGGAAGGACATCCAGATGTCAACGACGCGGCCGATGAGCCAATCGACCCAGCCGCCAAAATAGCCGGCGATGTGGGCGAGCACAGCGCCGATGACCATTGCGCCGATCGAGGCGACGAAAGCGACGGTCAATGCCACGCGTGCGCCGTAGATGATGCGGGAGAGAACGCAGCGCCCGAGGCTGTCGGTCCCGAGCGGATACATGGTATCGCCGCCCTCGACCCATGCGGGCGGCAAAAGGATCGCCAACAGGTTCTGCTCGGATGGATCGTTGGGTGCGATGTACGGCGCGAAAAGGGCGCAGATCGCCACTGCGAAGATGATKGCAAGGCCGATCTGCACACGTCCGGATTTGAGCCAGTTTGGAAACGGTTTCACACTCAACGCACCCTCAGTTTCGGATTGAGGATCAGATAGAGACTGTCGACGGCGATGCTGATGACGAGAACCACGATGCAATAGGTCAATCCCACGGCCTGGATGACCGGTAAATCTGCGTTGCGGATCGCGTCGACCATCAGGTTGCCCATGCCGGGGTAGGAGTAGATCACTTCGACGAGCAACGTACCGCCGAACAGAAATCCGAATTGAACGCCCATCAGGCTCAAGGTCGGCAGGATCGCGTTCTTCAAGCCATGGCGCACGAGAATCCGGCGCTCCGAAAGGCCGCGCAACCGCGCCTGCTGGATGTAGTCGTCCTGGTACACGTCGAGGAGGCTCGACCGCAGCACGCGCATGATCGACGGCGAAAACGAAATCCCGAGCGCGAAGCAGGGGAGGATCATGTGTTGGATCGCGTTCCAGAACACGGACGGCTGACCCGAGAGAAGGCTGTCTATCAGGAGAAACCCTGTGATCGTCGGGCGCTCGAATCCGGGACTGAGACGGCCGGTGAACGGCAGGAGCTCGAACGCGACGCCGAAGAGCAGGATCAGAAAGAGGCTCCACAGGAATTCCGGGAGCGAAAGGAGAAGGATCGAACCGAAATCGAGCGCCGCCTCGGTGCGCGTGCCGCGCACATGAAACAGCACCAACCCGCCCGCAATCCCGATGATCGAGGCGATCGCCATGGCAAAGACGGCGAGCTCGATGGTCGAGGGCAGGGTGTTGAGAACGAGGCCGGCGACATCGCGGCGGAAATGGATGGACGACCCGAAATCGCCATGCAGCACCTGGCCGAGCCAGATCCCGTATTGCTGGATCAGGGGAAGATCGAGTCCCATCTCCCGCCGCTTCGCTTCGATTTCATCGAGAGTTGCGTTCGGCGGCAGCGACATGGCTGCCGGGTCAACCGGAAGGACGCGCAGGATGATGAACAATAGCGCAGAAACAACCAGCAAAATTGGAATCGCCACGAGCAACCGCTTCAAAAGCAGTTTGGCGATGGTTGCGAACATGCGAGCGACCTTGGTCCTATGGCGTTAGGGCCGAAAGCCCGGCCGTTGGACCGGGCTTTCGCTTGGTTGTTCCTACGACCACGACATCTTGCTGCCGAGCAGCCACGCGTTGCCGTATTTGACGTAGTTGAGGTTCTTCTTGCGGACGACGGTCTGCACGCTCTGAAGCAGCGGAATGGTCGCGCCGGCCTCGACCGCTTCACGGTTGAGGGCGCGGTAGCCTGYGATCCGCTTGATGTAAAGCGGCTCGCTGAACAGGCCGATCACCTTCTCGCCGATCTCCATGCCCTTCCAGGTGCCGAACGGCATCTTCGGATTGAGCAGGTATCCGGCGAAGATCTCCGGATCGCCGGTCGCGTTGTCGAAGCTGTAGAGGGTCGCCTCTGGGAGCTTGCCGCCGCGGTTCAGTTCGAAATACTTGGCGTACTCGATGGTCTCCAGTTCCGCGTCGATGCCGACCTTCTTCCACATCTGCACCAATGCACGTGCGATGTCGTAATCGCTCGGGAATTGGCCGTTTGTTGCTGCGAAGCGGATCTTTGCCGGTTTGTCGGGGCTGAAACCCGACTTGGCGAGATACTCCATCGCCTTTTGCGGGCTGTACTCGAACTGGAAGTCGTTGAGATATGCCGCAGTCCCGGGCGTTGCGACGACGGAGAGCGGCACCGCGGCGCCACCGTAAAACGCTTTGGAGAGCGCCTGCTTGTCGATGGCGTGGTGCGCCGCCATTCTCACATTCTGGTCGGCGAAGCCGAGATCGTTACGGACCTGGAGCAGAATGACGCGGGTAAACGGATTGATTTCGGCTGTCAGGTTCGGATCGCGCGCGAGGCGTTCGACCTCGCGAACCGGAACGCTCGTGGTGATATCGATCTGACCGGATTGAATCGCCGCGATGCGCGCGGAGGGATCCTTGATGATGTCGAACGTGATGCGACGAAGCTTGGGCTTGGGGCCCCAATAATTCTCGTTGCGCTCCAGGATGATGCGCGAGTTCAGCTGATGCTCGACAAGTTTGTAGGGTCCTGTGCCGATCGGCTTTTCGCGGAACGCGTCAGGTCCGATCGATTCCATGTACTTCTTCGGCACGACGTAGCTGCCGAGGAAGGTCAACCATTGCGGCGCCGTGGGAGCCGGTGAGCTGAACTTCATCACGCCCTTGGTAGGGGAAATGATCTCGATGTCTGCCACATGTCGCCAGGAATTGGCCGTGTCGAGCTTATGGCCCGCCTTGATACGCTCGAAGAACGTGTAGCGGAAATCTTCCATCGTCATCTTGTCGCCGTTGTGAAACACAACGTCATCGCGGATCTCGATGGGCATGCTCAAGCCATCGGCGGCAAGTTCCCATTTCGTCACGAGGTTGGGGATGATCTCGAGCGCCGGATTCTGATCGAGCGGTTGATCGAACACCATCTTGTAGATCGGCTGCGCGTCAGGCGTGAAGCGTTGGTTCGGATCCCACGACGGAACGTCGCTCGGCCAGCCGATGGTGACGGAATCCTTGTCCTGGGCGAAAGCCGTCGCCCCCTTCAAGAATGGTGCTCCCACCGCGCCCAGGGCGAGCAGTTGCAGCATATCTCTACGCTTGATGTCTAATGTCATCGCCGACCCTCTGTTCATGAACCCGATCGACGGCTCTTGCGGCCCGATGGGGTTTCGTTATGCGCTTTTGCGGATTCGACGGCGGGTTCGGATCTGTCCGGAGACGACCTGAAAGCCAATCTGCGAAGCGCGTTCCCTGAATTAATTGCTTCAAGCCTAAAATGTATTCTGCGGCCCCGCAACTGAACCGACGAGGTATCTTTCGGCTGCACTGCTTGAGTCTTCAGCAGCATGCCTAACCAGCGACGCGCGTCCGACGCATCAGATAGTGTGTGTTCTCCCCGGTGAAGGTGGGGAAGTCGTGATAGTGCGCGCGCAATTCCTGCCTCACCGGCGAGGCCATGGCCGCATTGAAATCCTCGACGCTGTCGAACACCACTTCGTTTCCGACCAGGTAGTCGTGGCCCTCCCATTCGGGTGCCGCAACATGAGGCCGCGGGAAATAGCACGCGATCGCGCGAATTCCGGGAAGCTTGGCCTGCGTCGGGGGATGGCTGTCGACGTAGTTCTTGATGAACAACGCCTCATCCGAGGCAGGGCGGTGGTAGCGGACTACGTAGGAGATCGGAGCCGATTGAAGGCCCAGCGGAGTGCTATCGTCGATAGCGTAGAATTCGCGTTCGAAAACGCTGACTGCGAGTGCGAGCTCGGCAGGAAGCGACCTCAAGGCGGCAGCGAAGCTTGAATGCTCCAGCGCCGCGCGCAAGCGTTGCTCGTCCGCGAAATCGAGGATTGCGATAAGCAACGGGCCGGCGCCGTCGTGATTGTAGGGATCGCGACTTTCTTCGCTCGTCGGCTCGTAGAAGTCGAGAGCGGTGAGTCCCTCGATCTCTTTCAAGGTCGGGCCAGCAGACGATTTCCAGTCGTCGAGGGACGAGCGCATACGCACATCGCCTGTGACGACGAGCTCACAGATCCAAGTCATCATGCCTCCACGTGCTTGTTCGCCTCGTTGCGCGAAGCGGCTCGTCCAGAATTATTTTATGTTTAAAATGTTTCTGGTCTCGGCGGTTTCGTCAAGCCGTTTTGGATGAGAGTGCGGAATTTGTGCATTCTGTATCCTAAAGTAGCATCGATGATAACGATATCGACGACGACACAATCCGCACTTGCCGCGTCATGCAGCGGAGTCGAGCGTGTTCCAAATATCATTAATGCGATAAAAATCAGTTTCTTACGACAGTTTCGGCCCGAGTGCGGCGCTTGTGGTAGCAAGTTTCCGCAAAGGAAAGATTGCCGAAGAATGAAAATGTATATTGAATACAGTTTACGAGCCAAGGAAGGCAGGAGCGCAAGAGTGTCGCGATTGACGATGGGCCGAACCGATAGTCTTCGCCAACAGATCTACCAGGATCTGCGCGGTCGTCTTCAACGGGGCGAAGTCGCTCAGGACGAACGTCTCGTGGACGTATCCATTGCCGAAGCTCTTGGTGTTTCGCGAATGCCGGTCAGGGAAGCACTTCTTCAGCTCATGAACGAAGGTTACCTCGTTGGTACAACGCGAGGATTCGCGCTGCCACGGCTTACGATCTCCGATATCACCGACATATTCGAAGTGCGAAAGCTTCTGGAGCCTAGGGCCGCCGCCAACGCTGCCCGTGATCTCGACGCGGAAGGGCATGCGAGGCTCAAGGATGCGCTGGATAAGGCGCAGACGGCCCTTGCCGCACATGATCCTGTCGAACTCGCTGTCGCCAATGTCGCCTTCAGGGACACATGGCTCAGCGCCGTCCGCAACGAGCGGCTGGCCATGACGATATCGCGCTTCGCCGATCATGTTCAGGTGGTCCGGTTCGGCACCCTGCATGACAAGGCGACCCAGCCGATCGTCGTCGACGGCATGCGCAATCTCTATGACGCCTTCGTGCGCCGCGATGCGATTGCTGCTCAGGATCGCATGACGGTGTTTATCGCCGAAGCGGAAAAGAGCTTCTTTTTCGTTCATCAGGAAAAGGCGGCTGCCCCCGCCAAATCAAAGGGGCGCTCGGTTCAGCGTAGGGGAGTAAAAAATGTTTGAGAGGAATGGTCCGTCTCTGCGTCAGCGCCTTCATGCGGGGGGGCCTGTCGGCGCCTTCTGGTTCGCCATGGGTTCGCCGTCGATGGTCGAGGTTTCGGATGGAGCGCAGCCGGACGCTGTCGTCATCGATGCTCAGCATGGCCTTTGGGATCGGCAGAGCATAGAACAGGCCGTCGGTGTCATCGGGCGCCGCGCGCCCATTCTGATCCGCACGGCGGACGGCTCCCCGACATCGATCAGCAATGCGCTCGATAGTGGTGCCGAGGGCGTGCTCGTGCCGTTGATTGAAACCGATGAGGAGGCCGCGCGAGTCGTCGCGGCATCGCGGTTTCCGCCTTACGGGCAACGCTCGGGAGGCGGGGTACGCCCATTGATGGGTGATTTCGCCGCCTATTGTGCGGCAGCAAACGAACGAACGGTCGTCGGGGTCATGATCGAGACCGAACGCGGCGTCCGGAATGCAGCTGCCATCGCCAGCACGCCGGGAATCGACTTCGTTCTGATCGGAACCGGCGATCTGGCCCTATCGCTCGGGTGCTTTCCCAAGATAGATTCGCGCCACGAAGAGGCTTGTCGCACGGTATTCGAGGCCTGCCGGAATGCGGGCGTACCATGTGGCATCTTTACGCCGAATGCCGAGGCAGCCGCCAAACGCACGCACGAAGGCTACGCCCTCGTCGTGGTCGCCAACGATATCGAGATCACCGCGCGCGGGTTCTCGACAGCCATGTCACAGTTTTCGTCGCAAACATCAGGGGCACGAAAAGGCCAACAGGCCGTA
>NZ_JBFUKD010000039.1:0-12687 GCF_056401005.1 Microvirga sp. P4_G7
GCTCTACATGGCCGGGGGCGGGCGCATCACCCGTGTCCACGGCCCGTTCTGCTCGGACGAGGAAGTCGAGAAGGTCGTCGCGCATCTGAAGCGGCAAGGTCGGCCGCAATATCTCGAAGCCGTCACCGCCGAGGAGGAAGAGCCCGCCGCCGACGGCGCGGTCTTCGATCAGGGCGAGTTCGGCTCGGGCACCGGCGATCTCTACGATCAAGCGATCGCGATCGTCCTGCGCGACAAGAAGGCCTCGACCTCGTACATCCAGCGCCGTCTGCAGATCGGCTACAACCGTGCCGCGTCGATCATGGAGCGGATGGAGCAGGAGGGCATCGTCGGTGCGGCCAATCATGCCGGAAAGCGCGAGATTTTGATGGAAGCGCCCGGGATGGACGACGATTGACCAATCCTGGGGAACATCGGCGCCCGATTCGCGTCATCGATTAGCCACAGGCCGGGTCTAGCTGCACGGCCGGAATGAAAGAGCGGGAGCAAATTTAAGCGTGACAGCCACGGGTGCCATGCGTGTGATCGGTTTCTTGACGGGCGCGACCTTGAGCGCGGCTGCCGCGTCGCCGACGGCTGCGCAAACCGTACCGATGGACATGATCCTGCCGCCCGCCTATGCGCATGCGCCGGCCACCACTTCGTCGACCGCGCAAGGGTTCAATCTCTCGGCCGCTCCGCTGGCGACCACCGCTTTCCATCCCCGCCGCACGTCCGCACCGGCCACTCATGACGCAGTCACGGCCGCGACCCAGGCCGTCGCCGACAAGGCCGCCTTGGCTGACAAGGTCGCATCGACCGCGCCCGTGCCGCTCCCGCCGGTCGCCACCGCAAAAAATCCCGCCAAGCGGACTGAGCAGGACAAGGCCACGCTGGCGCAGATGGCCGCATCCGAGCCCATTTCCATCGCGCCGCGACCGGTCGTCACCGCCGCTGCGGGTCCG
This sequence comes from Microvirga sp. P4_G7, assembly GCF_056401005.1. Lineage (NCBI taxonomy): Bacteria > Pseudomonadati > Pseudomonadota > Alphaproteobacteria > Hyphomicrobiales > Methylobacteriaceae > Microvirga > Microvirga sp. P4_G7. Next base: position 945 of record NZ_JBFUKD010000039.1, read on the forward strand.
GCCGCCGTCGCGCGGGTCGAGCAATTGTCCAACAGCGCCATCATCGAGCGCGCGAACAGCTATTTCACCAATCTGACGACGCTCGTCGCCGATTTCACGCAGATCGGTGGCGATGGGCGCCGTATCGGCGGAACGCTCTATCTCCACCGCCCGGGCAAGATCCGCTTCGAATACGATCCGCCCGCGACCCTGGAGGTGATCGCCGACGGCACGTCCGTCGCCGTGCGCGACAAGAAGCTGCTCACGCAGGACATGTATTTCATTCAGCAGACGCCGCTGAAATTCCTGCTCCGCGAGCGCGTCAATCTCGGCCAGGACATCGCCGTCACCGGCATTTCGAGCGACGCCAATTCCGTGCGCGTCAATCTCGAGGATTCCTCGACTCTCGGCGGCACTTCGCGGATCGCACTCTATTTCGACCCCGAAGTGAAGAACCTGACCCAATGGCGGATCGTCGATCCGCAGGGCTACCAGACCGTCGTGACGCTCAACAAGGTCGACCGCACCAAGGCGATCGACCAGAGCCTGTTCCGCATCCCGAACGCTCCGAGCATCGGCAACAACCGGTAGGGTTCGCGCCTCCCACCCCCTTGCTTGTCGTCACTGCCTTTGTGCCGGTGACCTCGGCCCGTGAAGCACGGGGTTCTTCCGATCGCGGTGGCCGGGGCAAGCCCGGCCATGACGGGGCGTTCAGCGAGATGGCACCGTGACCCTTTCCTCGCGGCCAAATGTGTCGTAGCCGAAGGGACCATCCGGCCAAGGAATTCCTCCGTGCAGCTCACCGTCTCGACCTGGAACATCAATTCCGTTCGCCTGCGGATCGATCAGGTGCGGCGCTTTCTCGAACAGCGACGCCCCGACATCCTGTGCCTGCAGGAAACCAAGTGCCCGAACGACAAGTTTCCGCTGAAGGATCTGCAATCCTTCGGCTACCCGTTCGTGGTCCACGTGGGACAGAAGGGCTACAACGGCGTCGCCATTCTCTCGCGCTATCCGTTCTCGCAATCGAGCGTCATGGAAATGTGCGAGCGGCAGGATGCGCGCCATATCGCCGTGACCCTCGCACCGGAGGCGAAGAAGGCCGCCGGGATCACCATTCATAACTTCTACGTACCGGCCGGAGGCGACATTCCGGACCCGTCCCTCAACGAGAAGTTCCGCCACAAGCTGCAATTCCTGTCCGAAGTACGGAGCTGGGGCGACACGTCGAAGCCGACAGGCGCGCCGGCCATCCTCGTCGGCGACCTCAACGTCGCGCCGCTCGAACACGACGTGTGGAGTCACAAGCAATTGCTCGACGTCGTCAGCCACACCCCCGTGGAAACGACCGCGCTCGAGGATCTGCGCGGCGAAGCCGGTTGGATCGACGCCATGCGGCACCTGCGGCCCGAGCCGGAAAAAATCTATTCCTGGTGGAGCTACCGATCCCCCGATTGGGCTGCCGCCAACAAGGGCCGCCGCCTCGACCACATCTGGCTCTCCGGCGACCTCGCGGGCACATTGCGCACGACCGACGTCACCCGCGAAACCCGTGGCTGGGAACGCCCGTCGGACCACGTGCCGGTGACAGCGGTGCTGGAGCTCTGATCCGACCGTATTGGCAACGGTCGTCCGATCGGGGTGGCCGGGACGGGCCCGGTCATGACGGCGGAGGAATAAGCGCTATTTTTCCTTGGGCGGCGTCTCGCCGTCGATCGCCACCAGTTGCTGGCGGATCTGTTCGAGCCCGTCGGTGAGCCGCGTCAGTTCGTCCGCCATGGCGTCCTGCATGGAAGCGGCGGCGGCGGGGAATTCTTCGAGGACGCGGCGCATCAGGCTCGGCGACACCCGGATCGCGGCGGACGGTTCGCGCGCGGTCGCCGTCGCCGGACGCAGGATCCGTGTGAACAGGGCGGCCTGGCCGATCAGGGCTCCAGGCCGGCCGATGAAGGTCGCCGGCGAGCCGTCGTCGTTGGCGTCGAGGGCGATCGCACCGCGGCTGACGACATAGCCGCCGTCCGAGCGGTCGCCCTTTCGGAAGAGCACATCGCCGGCCCGCAGCACCCGATGCTCCGAGGCGAACGCGACCAGCCGCAAGGCGTCCCGATCGAGCAAACTGAACAGGGGAGCGTGGGAAAGGATCGCGATGTCGTCTTCGAGGGCCATGATGCGTTACGGTAGCAGCTTGTAGCCGCCAGCCTCGGTCACGAGAATGCGCGCATTGGATGGGTCCGGCTCGATCTTCTGACGCAGACGGTAGATATGCGTTTCGAGCGTGTGGGTCGTCACGTTGGAATTGTATCCCCAGACCTCGGCGAGAAGCGTATCGCGGCCGACGACGTCACGTCCGGCGCGGTAGAGATAGCGCAGGATGGCGGTTTCTTTCTCGGTCAGCTTGAGCTTGGAGCCCTTCTCGGTCGAAAGCAGCTTGGAACCGGGCCTGAACGTGTAGGGCCCGATATGGAAGACCGCGTCCTCGCTCGCCTCGTATTGCCGCAATTGCGAGCGGATGCGCGCCAAAAGCACCGCGAATTTGAAGGGCTTTGCCACATAATCGTTGGCCCCCGCTTCGAGCCCACTGACGGTGTCGGCGTCCGAACCCTGGCCGGTCAGCATGATGATCGGGGATCGAAACCCGTCATGGCGCATGATCTTCACCGCCTCGCGACCGTCCATGTCCGGCAGGCCCACATCCATGATGGCGAGATCGACGCGCCCGCCTTTCACCGCATCGATCGCCGCCGTCGCATTCTGCGCGGTCTGGACGTTGAACTCGTCGTAGGCAGCGAGCTGCTCGGCGAGCGTGTCGCGCAGGTCCTGATCGTCGTCAACGATGAGGAGGCGGCTGGCATTCGACATTGCAAACCCTTCAAGACGCGGCGGAGACGCACAATCCAAATGACGGATCGACCCGAAAACCGATCGACTGCACTAATCTGGAGCATGGCCAGCAAAAGGGAAAACCGATTTGGACGACCCCTCGCTCCAGCTCAGAGACTAGACCATTTCAACGTCACGATGCACGCCGATCATGATCGAGACCCCCGGTTATCCGCATCTTCCGAAAGGAGCAATGCGGCCCGCTGATAGCGTCGGGCACCGGTCAGCTTGACAACACGACAACCACGCCGCTCTCTCGGCCCTCATGAAGCGCACCAGCATCGACCAGATCCGAGTCTACCGCTCCGCCCTCGACCATCGTCGCGGACGCCTGGTGGCCGGCAATCTCGTCATCCCCTGCGCCTTGGGGCGTGGGAGCACGACCCATGCCAAGCGCGAGGGCGACGGCGCTTCGCCGATCGGCCGGTTCTCCCTGATCCAGGCCTTTTATCGGGCCGATCGCGGTCCGCGGCCGCGCTGTCGTCTCGCCCTCCATCCGATCCGCCCCACCGACGGCTGGTCGGACGACCCCGCGGACCGCCGCTACAACCGACCCGTCCCGCTTCCCTGCCCGACGAGCCATGAGAAGCTGTGGCGCGACGACGCGGTCTACGACGTGATCGTCGATATCGGATGGAACCGCGGCCCGATCAGACGCGGCCGCGGCAGCGCGATCTTTCTCCACCTCGCCCGCCCCGGCATGACGCCGACGGAAGGCTGCATTGCCGTGGACAAGAAGGCGATGCGCCACCTGCTCGAGCGCATCGGCCCGGCGACCCGGATCGACATCGTCGGCTAGCCCGCGAGCGACCGGTAGAACACCTCCGGGGATTCGATCTCACGCACTTTGCGCTCTTGCGCCAAGAGGAAACGGGTGCCGATGGCGTTCACGAAACTGCGGTCGTGCGAGACGATGATCGCGGTGGCCTCACTCGCTAGAATTTCCGCCTCCAATTGTTCTCGGCCAGGGATGTCGACGTGGTTCGTCGGTTCGTCCAAGAGGTAGAAGTTCGGCTCCGACAACCGCAACGCCAGGAGGCCGAGGCGCGCCTTCTGCCCCGGCGACATGGTGGCGATCGGCTGACGCTGGCGTTCGATGGAGAAGCCCGCATTGGCGAGCACCGCCTTGCTGCGCTGGTCGCCCAGGCGGAACGCCGACAGGATGAAGCCGAGCGCCGTTTCCTTGCCGGGCAGTTGCGACATGTCCTGGTCGACATAGCCGAGCGCAAGGGACGGAGATATCCGGATTCCCGGGCTCGCGTCGGGGGCCGCCATCGCCCCGCGCAGCAACCGCACGAGTTGGGACTTGCCGATGCCGTTGCGGCCGAGCACCACGATCCGGTCGCCCTGCTCGACTTCGAGCTTAGGCACGACGAAAAGCGGCCGGGAATCCGGYGTCGTCACGGCAACGTTCTCCAAGCGCACGAGCACCTTGGCGTGGGTGCCGCGATTGCCGAGGCGGATCTCGCCGCTCCGTTCCTGATGCGCCGCCTGCATGCGATCCTCGATCACGCTGGCACGGCGGCCGAGCTGCTTGGCTTTTCTGAGCAGGAGATCGCTGCCGCTGTTGATGCCGATGTTGCGCAATTCGCCGGCATTCTGGCGCAGGCGTTTGGCCTCGCGAAAATCCTTCTCGAAGCGCGCCTCCATGGCCGCATCGTGCTCGGCGAGGAGCGCGCGCGCCATCCGATAGGGATGGTCGTACACGATCGATTGCTCCGGTCGCAAAAACAACGTGCGCGTGGTGCAGGCATCGAGAAAATCGCGGTCGTGGCTCGCCACGACGACGGGAATGGACCCGGCGATATCGCGGATCCAACGTTCCAGCAGAAGGAGTTTCTCGAGATCGAGGTGATTGGTCGGCTCGTCGAGGAGCAAAGCATCGGGCTCGGTGATCCAAGCCCTGGCGATGAGCGCCAGCCGCTGCCAGCCCCCGCTCAGTTCTCGCAAAGGCTTGTGATGGAGATCAGGAGGTGCCTCGAAATCGGCGAGCACCATATCGGCGCGCCATTCGTTGCCATGCCGTTCGGCCACCGGCAGCGCGCGGCAGAGCGCCTCGTGCAGCGAGACGTCCAAGAGATCAGCCGGAACGTCCTGCTCGACCAGTCCGACGCGCATGCCGCGGGCGCGAACGATGTCGCCGCTCGTCGGCTCGGCAATCCCGGCGAGACAGCGGATCAGCGTCGATTTGCCGGCTCCGTTGCCGGCGACGAGGGCGAGGCGATCACGCTCGCCGATGGTGAGCGACAGGTTGGAGAAAAGCGGCGTCTGCGCGACGGCGCCGACATTGCGGAGGGTAAGGGAGGCCATTTCTTCATCTCGGAGGTACGGCGCGGCCGAAAGAAAGGCGGCGCGAAAACGTGAACGTGCATGAGACGCGCCGAGACTTCACAAGCCGGACGCGCAAAGCCGTTCAGAGCTGACCAGACGAGATGGGGACGGTGAAACCGTCAGATCCGTGCGGTGGCCGGCCCTGCAACAAGCTGCTGCAGGGCGTTCCAGGGGCCGAACATGCGTAAATGCTGTGCCTCACACATGCAGCCCTCCTGTGGTTGAGATGTGGATCGACATGAATTGTCGGTGCGATCCTAACGTCGTGTTGCGCAGGGTTCAACCGTTGCCGTGAGGTAATCCTCCAAGCCGGCAGCATGATTCTGCATGCGATGGTCGATTCTGCGTTTCGCGCGTTATATCGTTATATGCATTCTGATTGGACGATGGTGCTTCCATGGCCTGTCTTGCCCGCCTGCTGCTCGCTTGCGCGCTCTTCCCGACCTCTGCTCTCGCCGAAACGGCCAGTGCCTGGCGGAGCCTGACCGCGGATGAGGAACGTGCCCGGGCAGGTGACGTCGTCGCCGAATCCCTTGATCCCGCGGCGATCGAAGGCGATTTCGACGGGGATGGGAAGAAGGACCGCGCCGAGATCATGGTCCGGACCAAGGATATGGCCCGCGGCCTCCTCGTCTCGATGAAGGGCGCCAGCAAGGTTGTCGCGACGGGCGACGGCGTATCGGACCAGGACGGCCTCGGGCTCGCAGAACCCGGTCCATGGGACACCGTTTGCGGCAACGCCTTCCGGGAATTTCATCAGAAAGCCTGCGAGGATGGTTATCCCAGCCGCCTGACCTTAAAAAATCCCGGCATTCTCCTGATCGGCAACGGGCGGACCATGCTGTATTTCTGGAACCCGAAGAAGAAAGCCTTCGGCGCCGTCGTGATGGTCGACTAGCCCCTCTCCTCTCGGCGGCAGGCTCTTCCTCTGGGACATCAGGCCCTCGGTCGCGATCCGAAAATCGCGCTCCCGACCCGCACATGGGTCGCGCCGAGCTGGATCGCCGCGTCGTAATCGGCGCTCATGCCCATCGAGAGCCCCTTCAGACCGTTGCGCTTCGCCATCGTGGCGAGGAGAGCGAAATGCGGCGACGGCGGATCTTCCGCCGGCGGGATGCACATCAGGCCCTCGACGGAAAGCCCATGCTGTTCGCGGCAGATGTCGAGAAAGGCATCCACGTCGCCGGGCAGGACGCCGCCCTTCTGCGGCTCCTCGCCGGTGTTGACCTGGACGAACAGGCGCGGCGTCTTGCCGACGCGCTTGATCTCTTTCGCCAGAGCCTCGGCGAGCGAGGGACGATCGAGAGTTTGGATGACGTCGAACAGGGCGATCGCGTCCTTTGCCTTGTTGGATTGCAGCGGGCCGATCAGGTGCAGTTCGACGTCGGGATAGACCGCCCGCAGCGCCGGCCACTTGGTCTTCGTCTCCTGCACGTAGTTTTCGCCGAAAACCCGCTGCCCTGCCTGCAAAGCGGGTTTGATATCCTCCGCCGGAAAAGTCTTGGACACGGCGATCAACGTCACCGAGGACGGTTCGCGCTCGTAATCGGAAACGGCCCGCGCAATGCCGGCTTGGACCTGTTGCAGACGCTCGACGATGCTCATATGGGTCTTGAAACTCCTTCTCCGACGCCCGCGGGCAGCCAGGCCGTTGACCGCGTGGTATAGCTGTGTCCTAGATCACCGCGAAATTGGTTCGAATCGGACCGAGTTCGTAAAATGTGATCCATTTCAATCATCTAGATCCTGATGCCGGCCGAAAACCGCGTTGCCCTTTTCGGCATCATGCTCTAGTCCGCGCCAACCCGGCGACGCAAGTCGCTTCTCTCTTGTCTTGACGGATGATTAAACGAACGATGAGGCCCGAGCGCTACAACGCCAAGGAAGCAGAGCCGAAATGGCGTCAGGTCTGGAACGACAAGGATCTGTTCCGGACGGATAACGGCGACCCACGTCCCAAGTACTACGTGCTCGAGATGTTCCCCTATCCCTCGGGACGCATCCACATGGGGCACGTGCGCAACTATACGATGGGCGACGTGGTGGCGCGCTACAAGCGCGCCAAGGGCTTCAACGTGCTTCATCCGATGGGATGGGATGCCTTCGGCATGCCGGCTGAAAACGCGGCGATGCAGAACAAGGTCCACCCGAAGCAATGGACCTACGCCAACATCGCCACCATGCGCAGCCAGTTGCAATCGATGGGCCTGTCCCTCGATTGGAGCCGTGAAATCGCGACCTGCGATCCGAGCTACTACAAGCATCAGCAGTCGATGTTCATCGATTTCCTGTCGGCCGGGATCGTCGACCGCAAGACCGCGAAGGTCAATTGGGATCCTGTCGATCAGACCGTGCTCGCCAACGAGCAGGTGATCGACGGCCGCGGCTGGCGCTCCGGCGCCCTCGTCGAACAGCGCGAGCTGACGCAATGGTTCTTCAAGATCACCGATTTCGCGCAGGATCTGCTCGACCGCCTCGACACCCTCGAACGGTGGCCGGAGAAGGTGCGCCTGATGCAGCGCAACTGGATCGGTCGCTCCGAGGGGCTGCTTGTGCGCTTCGCTTTGGAGACGCCGGGCCCGCACGGGGAAAATGAGGTCGAGGTCTACACCACGCGCCCGGACACGCTGTTCGGCGCCAAGTTCATCGCGCTCGCACCCGATCACCCGCTCGCCAAGGCGTTGGCCGAGAAGAATGCCGACCTCGCCGCATTCATCGAGGAGTGCAAGCGCACGGGTACGGCGCTCGAAGCCATCGAGAAGGCCGAGAAGATGGGCTTCGACACGGGGCTGCGCGCCGCGCACCCGCTCGATGCCTCCTGGACGCTGCCGGTCTACGTGGCGAATTTCGTGCTGATGGATTACGGCAGCGGCGCTATTTTCGGCTGCCCTGCGCATGACCAGCGCGATCTCGATTTCGTCAACAAATACGGGCTCGGCAACGTCCCCGTCGTGTGCCCGCCCGACGTGGACCCGGCGACGTTCGTGATCACCGACACGGCGTATGACGGCGACGGCCGCATGATCAATTCGCGCTTCCTCGATGGCATGACCATCGCGGAGGCCAAGGACGAGGTCGCGCGCCGTCTCGAAAGTCAGACCCGCAACAACCGGCCGGTGGCCGAGCGAAAGGTGAACTTCCGCCTGCGCGACTGGGGAATTTCGCGGCAACGCTATTGGGGCTGCCCGATCCCGATCATCCATTGCGAGGATTGCGGCGTCGTACCGGTGCCGAAGGCGCAATTGCCGGTCGAACTGCCGGACGACGTGTCGTTCGACCTGCCCGGCAATCCGCTCGACCGGCACCCGACCTGGAAGCATGTCGACTGCCCCGTCTGCCACAAGCCGGCGCGGCGCGAGACCGACACCATGGACACCTTCGTGGATTCGTCCTGGTATTTCGCGCGCTTCACCGACCCGACGCTGACGGACAAGCCGACCRACCGGAACGTTGTCGACCATTGGCTCCCCGTCGATCAGTATATCGGCGGGATCGAGCATGCGATTCTGCACCTGCTCTATTCGCGCTTTTTTACCCGCGCCATGAAGAAGACCGGCCATGCGGGGCTCGACGAGCCCTTCGCCGGGCTCTTCACGCAGGGCATGGTCGTGCACGAGACGTATCGGGCCGAAGACGGTTCATGGGTCATGCCGAGCGACGTTCGGATCGAGACCGACGGCAGCCAACGGCGGGGAATCCACGCTGTTTCCGGTGCGGCGATCGAGATCGGCTCGATCGAGAAGATGTCGAAGTCGAAGAAAAACACCGTCGACCCTGACGACATCATCGCCTCTTACGGCGCCGATACCGCGCGCTGGTTCATGCTGTCGGATTCCCCGCCCGAACGCGACGTGATCTGGACCGAAGAAGGCGTCCAGGGCGCCGCGCGTTTCGTGCAGCGCGTCTGGCGGTTGGTCGGCGAGATCGCCGACCGGGTCGGCGGAAAGGCCGACGGCAACGACGCAACGGGACCGATTGCCGTCGCTGTGCGCAAGGCGGCGCATAAGGCGCTTGCCGCCGTCGAGGACGACGTCGAACGCCTGCGGTTCAACCGCTGCGTCGCCCATCTCTACGAACTGGCGAACAGCCTACACGATCTCTTGGCGCAGGCGAAGGCGGCCGAGGAGCCGGGTGCGTCTGCGGCCTTCAGCGAGGCGGGACGGATTTTCGTCCAGCTGCTGGCGCCGATGATGCCGCATCTCGCGGAGGAATGCTGGGTCGTGCTGGGTCAGGAAGGCCTCGCAGCGGAAGCCGATTGGCCCGAGCTTGACCGCTCGCTTCTCGTCGAGAACGCGATTACGTTGCCGGTACAGGTCAACGGCAAAAAGCGCGCCGACGTGACCGTGGCCCGGGACGCCGATCAGGCCACGATCGAAGCCGCCGTGCTTTCGCTCGAGGCCGTTCAGCGGGCGATGGAAGGAAAGCCGCCCCGCAAGATCATCGTGGTGCCGCAGAGGATCGTGAATGTTGTCGCTTGATGTCAAAAGCTTCGTGCGGTGGACGGCCGTGGCCGTCCTGGCCGTCGGTCTCTCCGCCTGTTTCAGGCCCCTCTACGGACCGACCGCGTCGGGTGATTCGCTGCGCGAAACCTTGGCGGCGATCGACGTGCAGGAGATCGCCGTCCCGGATACGCTGGAGCGCGTCTCCCATTACCTGCGCAGCGAGCTGATCTTCGATCTCGACGGATCCGGAATTCCTTCGCCGAAGCGTTACAAGCTGGTGATCTCCTATGGCCAGTCGCTCAGCACGCCGATCGTCGATTCGGTGACCGGGACCGCCCAGGCCGCCGTCATCTCCGCGACCGTCAACTACACGCTCATGACGCTTGATGGGTCGAAGACCATCGCCTCCGGAACGGCCAAGAACTCGGCCAGCTACGATCGCTTCCAGCAGCGCTTCGCCAGCATCCGGGCGGCCCGCGACGCGGAGATCCGGATCGCCAAGGAAATCGCCGATCAGATCAAGACCCGCCTTGCGGCGGCGCTTTCGGCGCGCGACGCCAAGCTCTGATGGTGGCGATCAAGGCCGCCGACGTGGATGGGGTGCTGCGGCGCCCCAATCCGCAGATCGGGGTCTTCCTGTTGTACGGACCCGATACCGGCCTCGTGAGCGAGCGGGCGAGGACGCTTGCCGAGAAGGCGGTCGACGATCCCAACGACCCGTTCCAGCTCGTCCGCTTGGAGGGCGACACGGTCGCGTCCGATCCGGCCCGCCTCGCGGACGAGGCCGGTACCGTCGCCCTGTTCGGCGGCCGACGCGCGATCTGGGTCAAGAGCACGTCGCGCAACATCGCGAGCGCCGTGGAGGCGGTGCTGGATGGTCCCTTGCAGGACACCACGATCATTCTCGAGGGCGGCGACATGGCCAAGAATGCGCCCGTGCGCGTTCTCTGCGAGCGTTCGCAATTGGCGCTCGCCCTGCCCTGCTACGCGGATTCAGGGCGCGATCTTCAGGCCGTCGTCGATGACATGTTGAAGGAGGCCGGGATGTCGATTTCCCGCGATGCCAGGACCGCCCTCCTCGCAAGCCTCGGCGGGGATCGGTTGGCGACCCGCGGCGAGATGGCGAAACTCATTCTCTATGCCCACGGCAAGCGCGAGATCGACGTCGGCGACATCGATGCGATCCTCAGCGATGTTTCGAGCCTGGCGATGGATGCCGTGGTGGATGCGGCCTTCGCGGGCGCTGGGGCCGACCTGGAGATCGGCTCGCGGCGGTTGGCGGCGGAGGGCGTTCACGCATCCGTGCTGCTCGGCGCGGCGCTCCGCCACGCGTTGATGTTGCTGGTCGCACGGCTCTCCGTCGAAGAGGGCCGTAGCGCCGCGACGGTACTGGAGGGCATGCGCGGCTTGCATTTCCGTCGCAAGGCGCTCGTCGGTCGGCACCTTCAGCGCTGGACGTCGGACATGGCGAAACACGCCATCGCGCTGCTCCAGGCGAGCATTCTCGACACCCGGCGCCAAGCCGGCCTCAGCGACGTCATCGCCGCAAAGACCCTCTTGGACATCGCCCGGATGGCGCGACAATAGCGCCGAACCGGGAGAGGCCTCGTGGGGGCGACGAGGTTCGGTCGAGGAGACGGTTGGGCGTCGAGGCGGCGACTCGCGGGACCCGTCACACCGACTTCGCGGTGTCCGCGATGAGCCGAAGACCGAGGGCGGCCATCGTCGCGCCCGCGGCCCGGTCGATCCAGGTTTTCGACGTGAGATAAAGGGCCCGCGGCGCAGTCGCGGAGAAGGCGATGGCGACGACCGTGTACCAGGCGGTCTCGACAACGACGATCATTGGCGGGAGCGCCACGAGCAGCCAAAGGGGCGGCTCTGCGGGGAGAAGAGCCGCGAAGATGCCGGCATAGACAATCGCGGTCTTCGGATTGCTGACTTGCGTCGCCAGCGCCATCCAGAACGAGCGCAGCAATGACGACGGACGTGCCGTTTCGCTTTCGGTGACCACGAGGGGTTGGGACGCGCCGCGCCAGATCCGAATGCCGAGGGAAATCAGATAGAGACCACCCGCCACTTTGAGGACCGCGTAGAGCCAGCCGACCTGGGAC
>NZ_JBFUKD010000040.1:0-12373 GCF_056401005.1 Microvirga sp. P4_G7
CGCCCATGCCGACGAGATTCGAGCGGTGGATGCGCTCGAAGCTCTCGGCGATGACCGCGCGCACGCCCAGGAGGTTCGTGCCCTTGGCCGCCCAATCGCGTGAGGAGCCGGTTCCGTATTCCTTGCCGGCGAGCACCACGAGCGGAACGCCTTCCTTCTGGTAGCGCATGGCGGCGTCGTAGATCCACATCCGCTCGCCCGAGGGTTGATGGATGGTGTAGCCGCCTTCGACCACGTTGCCGGTCTCGTCGCGCACCATCTGGTTCTTGATGCGGATATTGGCGAACGTGCCGCGCATCATGACTTCGTGGTTGCCGCGTCGCGTCCCGTACTGGTTGAAATCGGCGACGCGCACCTGGTGCGCCTGAAGATATTCACCGGCCGGCGAATTGGCGCGGATGTTGCCCGCGGGCGAGATGTGATCGGTGGTGATCGAATCGAGGAACAGGCCGAGAATGCGTGCGTTCTCGATGTCCTTGATCGCCTTCGGCTCTTTCGTCATGCCTTCGAAATAAGGCGGGTTCTGAATGTAGGTCGAACCCATGTCCCATTCGAAGGTGAGCCCCGGCTCCACCGTCACCGATTTCCAGTTGTCGTCACCGGTGAACACGTCGGCATAGCGGCTCTTGAAGAGTTCGCTGGTGATCGTGCGGTCGATGAACTCCTGCACTTCGGTCGACGACGGCCAGATGTCCTTCAGATAAACCGGCTTGCCGTCCGAGCCGATGCCGAGAGGCTCGGTGGTCAGATCGACGAACATCGACCCGGCGAGCGCATAGGCGACGACGAGCGGCGGCGAAGCGAGATAGTTCGCGCGCACGTCCGGATTGACGCGGCCTTCGAAATTGCGGTTACCCGAGAGCACCGATACCGCAACGAGATCGTTGTCGTTGATCGCCTTCGACACGTTCTCCGGCAGCGGGCCGGAATTGCCGATGCACGTGGTGCAGCCGAAACCGACGAGATTGAAGCCGAGTTTGTCGAGATCGCCCTGGAGGCCGGCTTTCCTGAAGTATTCCTCGACGATCTGCGATCCGGGCGCGAGGGAGGTCTTCACCCACGGCTTCGACTTCAGGCCTTTGGCGACCGCATTGCGCGCGAGAAGCCCGGCGCCGATCATGACGCTCGGATTGGATGTGTTGGTACACGATGTGATCGCCGCGATCACCACGTCGCCGTGGCCGAGGTCGAAATTGGCATCGTCCACCTTCACGCGCTTTGAAATGTCGCCTGTCTTGCGGAATTCCTTTTCCATCGCGCCCTCGAATTCGGTCTTCGAATTGTCGAGGGTGACGCGATCCTGCGGACGCTTCGGGCCCGCGAGCGAGGGCTGTACGTCGTTGAGATCGAGTTCGAGCGTATCGGTGAAGACCGGGTCGGGCGTGTCGGCCGTGCGCCACATGCCCTGTGCCTTGGCGTAGGCCTCGACGAGCGCGATCCGCTCGGGCGTGCGGCTCGTGGTGGTGAGATACTCCATCGTCCGCTGGTCGATCGGGAAGAAGCCGCAGGTCGCGCCGTATTCCGGCGCCATGTTGCCGATGGTGGCGCGGTCCGCGACCGTCATGTCGGTCAAGCCGGGTCCGAAGAATTCGACGAACTTGCCGACGACGCCCTTCTTGCGCAGCATCTGCGTGACGGTGAGCACGAGATCGGTCGCGGTCACGCCTTCACGCAGCTTGCCGATGAGCCTGAAGCCGACGACTTCCGGAATGAGCATCGACACCGGCTGTCCGAGCATCGCCGCTTCCGCTTCGATGCCGCCGACGCCCCAGCCGAGGACGGCGAGGCCGTTGACCATGGTTGTATGCGAATCGGTGCCGACCAGCGTGTCGGGATAGGCGACTTCCGTGCCCGAAATGGGATCCTTGCGGGTCCAGATGGTCTGCGACAGGAACTCGAGATTGACCTGATGGCAGATGCCGGTGCCCGGCGGCACGACGGAGAAATTCTCGAAGGCCGATTGACCCCATTTCAGAAAGCGGTAGCGCTCGCCGTTGCGCTCGTATTCGAGCTCGACGTTTTTGGCGAAGGCTTTGGGGGTGCCGAACTCATCGACGATGACCGAGTGGTCGATGACGAGATCGACCGGCACCAGCGGGTTGATCTTGCGCGGATCGCCGCCGAGCATCTTCATGGCGTCGCGAAGCGCCGCGAGGTCGACGACGGCGGGAACGCCGGTGAAATCCTGCATCAGGACGCGGGCGGGACGATAGGCGATTTCCTTCTCGTCCTTGCCCTTGTTGACGAGCCAACCGGCGATGGCCTCGATGTCGGTCTTCGTGACGGTGCGGCCGTCTTCGTAGCGGAGCAGGTTCTCGAGCAGCACCTTCATGGAGAAGGGGAGCTTCGACGCCCCCGTAAGGCCGTTCTTCTCGGCCTCGACCAGGGAGTAATAGATATACGACTTGTCGCCCACCTTGAGGGTTTGGCGGGCATTGAAACTGTTAGGAAGCGTCACGGCGAATCCTCGCGTGCATTTGGGTTACGAACGTTGTGTTCGGCCGAAAGCGCGATATGCGCGCGCCGCTCCGGGGGCGCCCGGACAGGGGATAAGCGCGCGAGACGGATTGGACGCCTTGGCGCGCGGCGCAGCCGAGGGTGATATAGATCATTTCGAACGGTCCCGCTACACGGATTAGAACCGTTCTGGGGTAAATTGAGGGCAGGGGACGCGATTGCGCTTGGAAGCAAAGGATCTGGCTTGCGATCGCGGCGGGAGACGGGTGTTCGACGGTCTGTCGTTCGTTCTGAACTCCAGGGACGCGTTGATCGTCACCGGGCGCAACGGCGCTGGAAAATCCTCGCTGATCGCCATGCTGGCGGGCCGGCTGGAGCCCGCTTCCGGCACGGTGCGAATCACCGGCGCGGGCGATCGGACGCTGCCCGAGAGTCTGCATCTGGTCGGGCATCGGGATGCCCTCAAGAGCGCGCTGACGGCAGGCGAGAATCTTGCTTTCGCGCGCGATTTTCTAGGGGCTCCACGCCTCGCCGTCGATTCGGCGCTGGAGGCAGTTGGGCTCGCCCATGCTCTGCGCATGCCGGTGGCCTACCTTTCCGCCGGGCAGCGTCGCCGGGTGGCGCTCGCCCGGCTCCTTGTCGCCCACCGTCCGCTCTGGCTCCTGGATGAACCGACCGCCGCTCTCGATGCGGCTTCGCAGACGATCCTGTTGCACCTCATCGAGGATCACCGCAGTGCCGGCGGAATGGTGGTGGCCACCACGCACGCACCCCTCGATCTCCCGGGGGCCGCGACGGTGCGAATCGAACGTGCCTCGGCGCGGCCGACGGAGGCCTTCTGATGCGCGCCTTCCAGGCTCTTCTTTGGCGCGATCTCAGATTGTCGGCCCGTATCGGTGGATCGGGGGTCATGGGGCTCATCTTCTTTCTGATTATCGTCACCCTGATCCCGTTCGCTCTCGGCCCTGATCTCAACCTTCTCGCGCGAATCGGCCCGGCCATCCTCTGGATCGCGGCGCTTCTCGCGGGGTTGCTCGGCCTCGACCGCCTGTTTCAGGCCGACGAGGAGGACGGCTCCCTCGATCTCCTGCGCTCGGCGCCCCTGCCGCTCGAAGGCGTGGTGCTCGCCAAAGTACTGGCGCATTGGCTCACCACCGGCCTGCCGCTCGCCATCGCCGCGCCGTTCTTTGGATTGCTGGTCGCTCTCACGCCCGAGGCGATGGCATCGGTGACCGCGACCCTTCTCGTCGGCACGCCGGCTCTGACCTTCATCGGCGCCGTCGGCGCGGCGCTGACCGCGTCCTTGCGCCGGGGCGGTCTCATTCTGTCGCTGCTGGTCCTGCCCTTCATGATTCCGGTGCTGATCTTCGGCGTCTCGGCCGCCAACGCGGCCTTGGGGGGAACGGTGCCGTTCGCGACGCCCTTCGTCATTCTGATCGCGCTGTCGCTGATCGCCGCTGTCGTCGGAACGCTGGGCGCGGCGGCGGCCCTGCGGGTGAGTGAGTGACCCCCGCGGTTTGATCGTCGGTCACGGAATCAGGCTGATCCCGAAGGCTTGTTCGATGGCGGGTTTGCCATCGCGCTCGACCCGGTAGAGCGCTCGGTAGAGGCCGGGCGCGAAACCGCCCGCGGGCTGCTTGACGCCGGAGAACATCATCCATTGCGCCTTGTCCCGGTCGAGCGGCTGCGCGCGGTTCTGCGCCAAGGCCTTTCCGTCGGGATCGATGAGGATCAGCGTTTGGACGTCGCCGCGGCGAAGTCCGATCGCGCGGATATAGGCGACGAGGGCCGGCGCCTTCGTCGTCGGCACATCGGTCTCGGCGGCGCCCGATTCGATCGCCTCCATGGTCACCGGAGCGGGCGCGAAACCTTTGTTGAGCACGCCGCCGGCTGCGTAGGCGAGCGCCTTGCCGGTCGCCTCGTCCCAGAGCGCCTTTCCATTGGTGCCGCACGTGCCCGGCGGCGCACCGAAGGCGAAGGGATCGACGGCCTTGCCGTCCTTGCGCAGGGTGAAATGGACATGGGGAAATTCGGTCAGCCCGGACAGGCCCACGCGACCGATCCGGTCGCCCGCCTTGACGACATCACCCGGCTTCACGGCGATGCTGGCCTGGCTCAAGTGGCAATATTGCGTCTGCCAGCCGCCGCCGTGATCGACCACCGCCCCGTTGCCGCACTCGGAATCCTTCACCTTGTCCTTGCCGAGCACGGCGACCGACACGTCGGGCGCCGTCTCGCGGATGCGCAACACAGTCCCGGCCGCGGCAGCCAGCACGTCGACGCCCGCTTTTTGCGCCGCCATCGTCGGCACTCGGATGTCGGTGCCGTCGTGACCGTCATAGGTGAGCGTGCCGCACCGATAATCCTTCGCCGTCGCGCTCGGATCGGTGTCGACGTAATGCTGGACGAGGCATGTCCGGCCGATCTCGCAGGCAATGGGCAGAGTCAAAGTAATGTCCTGGGCGGAGGCAGCGACGCCCAGTGCCAAGGAGAGGGCGGAGTGAAGAAAGCTCGAGAACAGCAGGCGCATGGCGGCTCCGTCATATGGACGCACGATCGCAAGTCTAGTGACGTGCTGTCGCCTCGTTAAGGAGATTCTCCGCTCGACCGTCGCGCGGCATCTTGTCGGCGATGGGATGGCAATTATGATACGATATGACATATCATAACAAACGAGATCGCGATGCCCCTGACCCTGACTTTGCAATCCTTCCGTCGCCTCGGTCCCGGTGACATCACGACCCGGATCTCCGCCGACGGGGCTCAGAGCGGCGATAGCTACGATCCCGAGAGCACACCCGACGGGCGTCTTGTGGTGTTCGACAGCAAAGCCCGCTTGACGGCCGACGATACCGATAACCTCTACGACGTCTACCTGAAGGACCTCGGGACCGGTGCTTTCACCCGGCTCTCCACGGGTGGCGCCCAGGCCGGCGACAGCTACAGCCCCCAGATCACGCCCGACGGCCGGTCCGTGGTGTTCGAGAGCAAGGCACGTCTGACAGCCGACGACACCAATGATCGCTCCGACATCTATCTGAAAGACCTCGCAAGCGGTGCCTACACCCGTGTTTCCGCCAGCGACGCTCCGGCTGGTTACAACTTCAGCCCGCAGATTACGCCCGACGGCCGCTTCGTGGTGTTCTATAGCTCCGCCCGGTTGACAGCCGACGATCCCGACTCTTCTTTCGACGTCTATCTGAAAGACCTCACGAGCGGCACGGTGACCCGTGTCTCCGCCGATGGCGATCCGGCCGGCAACAGCGTCAGCCCGCAGATCACGCCCGACGGCCGCTTCGTGGTGTTCAGAAGCACGGCCGGTATGATTGCGGACGATACCGACAATCTCAATGACATTTATCTCAAGGATCTCACGAGCGGCTCACTGACGCGCATCTCCGCCGGCGGCACTCAGGCCGGCAACAACTACAGCCCCCAGATCACGCCGGACGGGCGTCATGTGGTGTTCGTCAGCGAAACCCGCCTGACCGCGGACGATACCGACGATCTTGATGACGTCTATTCGAAGGACCTTGCGAGCGGCGCGTTCACCCGCCTCTCGGCGGGCGGAGCCCAACCCGGCAACAGTTATGTCCCTCAGATGACGCCGGATGGGCGCTCCCTGGTGTTCGGCAGCGGCGGTCGCCTGACGGCCGACGATACCAACGATTTTATCGACATCTACCTGAAGGACCTTGCGAGCGGCGCCTTCACCCGCCTCTCCGCCGGCGAAGTCCAGCCCGGCAATAGTTATGTCCCTCAGATCACGCCGGACGGACGGGCCGTGCTCTTCGCAAGTGAGGCTCGCCTGAGCGCCGACGATGCCAATGATAGCTCCGACATCTATCGGGTCGACATCGCCTATGCCCCTCTTCGGAAGCCCATCACGGAGGGGCGCTATGTGGAGGCGAAGCTCGGCGTCGGGGCGGCCGCGAAGGTCGAGGTGGCGTGGGGCGACGGGACGAGCGGCACGGTGACGCCGGTGGGCGGCAGCGCTGCCTTCAGCCACGCCTATGCGGCGGGCGGGGCCAAGGCYGCGGTGGTGACGGTCAGCGAAGGCGGGCAGAGCTGGGCGGTGCCCTAYAAGGTCGATCTCGCCGCCGGCCAGATGAGCCGCGACACGGCCCGCGCCGACATCCTGTCGGGCGGYGCGGCGCGCGACGTGCTGACSGGCGACGCCTTCGCCAAYATCGTCAAGGGGGGAGGCGGCAACGACGTCCTTGTCGGTGGRGSCGGCAACGACACCCTCGTGGGCGGTCTCGGCAACGACGCCCTGACCGGCAGCGCCGGCAGCGACCGYTTTCAGTTCGAGGCCAAGCTGAACGGCAAGACGAACCGTGACACCCTCAAGACCTTCGAGAACGGCAAGGACAAGTTYCTGCTCGATCATCATGTCTTCAAAGGCATGGGCAAGGGCTCGGCGGCCGGCAAGGCGCTGAGCAAGAAGTTCTTCAGCTTCAGCGACGCGATCGACAGCAAGGACGATCACATCCTCTACGACCGGAGCACCGGCGTGGTGTCCTGGGACCGGGACGGCAACGGCAAGGCCAAGGCGATCGCCTTCCTCGTGCTCAAGAAGGGCTTGTCCGAAAAGCTCCTCGACGCCGGCGATTTCTGGATCGTCTAGATCCTCAAACGCTCCACACTGCGCCGAGGGAGACGAGGAAGGCGCGACGCTTCCTCGTCACTCCGTGGGAAGAGGGCATGGAGGGCCTTGCGGCAATCCTCACGTTGCAGGTCGCGCGCCGTCCCGCTACATCGGTGGCCATGCTGCGTGATCTCGCCAATCCCACCCGTTTCATGGCCTATAGCGGCCGGCTGCTGCCCTGGATCGCCGGCCTTGCCGTCGTGACCCTCGTCGTCGGCCTCTACATGGCCTGGTTCGTCGCCCCCGCCGATTACCAGCAGGGCGAGACGGTGCGGATCATGTATATCCACGTCCCCGCGGCGTGGCTCGGCCTATTCTTCTACACCTTGATGGCGGTTTCGGCGCTTGGAACGCTGGTCTGGCGCCATCCTCTCGCCGATGTGTCGCAGAAGGCTGCGGCGCCCATCGGTGCGGCCTTCACCTTGATCTGTCTCGTCACCGGCTCCCTGTGGGGCAAGCCCATGTGGGGCACCTACTGGGTCTGGGACGCCCGCCTGACGTCGGTCCTGGTCCTCTTCCTGATGTATGCGGGAATTCTCGCGCTGTGGAACGCCATCGAGGAGCCGAACCGGGCGGCCCGCGCGGTGTCGATCCTCACCCTCGTCGGCGCCATCAACGTGCCGATTGTGAAGTTCTCGGTCGATTGGTGGAATACGCTGCATCAGCCCGCGTCGGTTTTCCGCATCGGCGGACCCACGATTCACGCCTCGATGCTGATACCTCTTCTCGTCATGACAGTGGCGTTCACGCTCGTCGGCGTGACCCTGCATCTCGCCGGGATGCGCACCGAGATATTGCGACGGCGGGTGCGCACCCTCACGATTCTCGAGGCGGAACGCCTCGATGCGCAGGCGGCCTGAATGACCACGCACACGATGTTTATCGCGGGGGCTTACGGCGTGACGGCCTTGATCGTCGCGGGGTTGGTCCTGCGGGCGGTCGTCGATCACCGGGCGCAAAAGCGCGCCCTTTCGGATCTCGAGACGCGTGGCGCCGGGCGGAGATCACGCCGTGGCTGAGGTCGCCCCTGCGCCCCGGCGTTTTCGCCCGCTCTTCCTCGTCCCGATCGGCGTCTTCGCCGTTCTCACGGCGCTGTTTCTGTTTCGCTTGGGCGAAGGGGGCGACCCGTCGCGCGTGCCGTCGGTGTTGATCGGAAAGCCGGTCCCGGTCTTCTCCCTCGCCCCCCTGGAAGGGTTGTCGCGCAACGGCCAGCCGGTGCCCGGTTTCGGGAGCGAGGATCTCAAAGGCCGAGTGAGCGTGGTCAATGTCTGGGCGTCCTGGTGCGTGCCTTGCCGGCAGGAACACCCGCTTCTCGCCGATCTCGCCAAGGATCCATCGATCCGATTGGTCGGGATCAACATGAAGGACAACGCTGAGAACGCCCGCCGCTTCCTCGGCGCTCTCGGCAACCCTTTCGCTGCAATCGGCATCGATCCCAATGGGCGCGCCGCCATCGATTGGGGCGTCTATGGTGTCCCGGAAACCTTCATCGTCGGCCCGGACGGCACCATCCGCTACAAGCAGATCGGCCCCCTGACACCGGAAACGATGCCGCGCTTCAAGGAGGCGTTGGCCCAAATCCCGCGCGCTTGAGCTTCACGATCGCCAGATCCAGCGCCGAGAGAAAGGCCGATCGGTCGCGGGGGGAGAAGGGTTTTGGGCCACCGCCCATTTCGCCCATGGCGCGCAGGTCTTCCATCAGGGAACGGGTGGCGAGCGCCATGCCGATGGACGACGCGGTGAAGGGGCGGCCGGTCGGGCCGATGACCTCCGCGCCTTGCTTGAGGCTGCGGTCGGCAAGCGGAATGTCGGCCGTGATAACGATGGCGCCGGCGCGCGCCCGCTCCGCGATCCAATCGTCCGCGGCGTMGAAACMGGAGCTGACGACCACGCGCTCGATCAGCGGATCGCGGGGGACGTTGATGAAGCTGTTGGCGACCACGTAGGTCTTGACGCCGTAGCGTTCCGCGACCCGGTACACCTCCGCCTTGACCGGGCAGGCGTCGGCGTCGACGTAGATCTCGATGGGCGGCAGGCTCGTCACGGCAATCATCCCCTTCGTCGAGACCCGCTTCGCCTCTTCCGGGCTTCGGGTCAAGCGCAGGACTTCGAGTCAAGCAGGACTTCGGTACATCGCAGGGTGCCGACGGGGCGGATCGATTCACAAACGCGCTCGCGCTCGCTACACTGTCCGGACATGGGAACCCTTTCGTGACATCGTCCCCCAGTTTTTCGGCCCTGCGGGCCCAGCGCACTCCGAAACATAAGCTCGACGATGCCACCGAGCGTCTGATCCGTGAGGCGGATGTCGCGGCGGTGCGGCGTGCCGGCTATGCGCGCGTCGTCGTCGCCTGCATCCTTCTGCTCTCGGTTCTGGCCACGACGACAGGCCGTGAACTGACCGACGAGCTCGTACGGCGACAGGTCCGCATCGGCGAGGTGACGATGGTGCTGTTCGGGGTCTTCGGTCTCCTCAGCGCATGGCTTGCGTCCCGACGCATTGCGGTTCCCGCGCTTCCAGCCGTCACCGCTACGCTCGATGCCGCCCTCATTCTCGGCAACCTGGCTTATAGCCATTGGGGATTGGGCGTGCCCGGCGCGCTCTTTTCGACTTTCCCGGTGGTCTGGGTCGCGCCGATCGCCATGGCGGCGACGGCGATTCACTATCATCCGGCTCTGCAGGCGTATGTCGCCTTTCTCTATCTCGCCGGTTTCTCGCTGATCGCTTTCTCGGGCGACTGGCTGACCTTCGGATCCGTCTTCGGTGCGGACGAACTGACGGGGCAATATTCATGGCAGGCGAATCTCGTTCGTCTCGTCATGTTGTTCGCCACCGCGCTGATGCTGCTCGTCGTTGCGCGCCAGGGACGCGCGCTGCTGGAACGGGCCGTGCGCGAGACGACGATGCGGCTCAGTCTCACACGTTACTTGCCGAGCGAACTCGCGCCGATCCTCACCGATCAGGAATTCGCGGAATTGCGATCCGGCCGGCGCATCACGGCGACGCTGCTCTTCGTCGACATTCGTGCCTCGTCCACCTTCGCAGAAACCATGGATCCGAACAGGCTCGCCATCTTCATGTCGGCCTTTCGCCGTCGGGTCATGCGCGCCACGGCGCAAACCGGCGGCGTCATCGACAAGTTCACCGGCGACGGCGCGCTGATCCTGTTCGGCGTACCATCCGGCAAACCGAGCGATCCGGAACGCGCGATCGCCTGCGGGCATCTCTTGCGCGAGTTGATCCGACGCTGGAACGAGAAGCGCAATTTCGATCCGCCGGTGCGCATCGGCATCGGCATTCACACGGGCGAKGTGTTCTGCGGCGTCGTCGGCGACAAGGATCGACTCGAATTCACCGTTCTCGGCGAGACGGTCAATATCGCGGCGCGCATCGAGCAAGCGACGAAGGTCACGGACCAACCGCTTCTCGTCTCTCAGGAAACGCTCGATGCGGCGGGAGAAACCGACGGGTGGATCGAAATAGACTGCCCGCCGCTTCCGGGCATCAACCGTCCTCTGAAACTGATGGCGCCGATCGAGGCGAGCTCCTGAAAGCGATACTTACGCTTCGCCCTTCTTGCTCGTGTCATGGCGCAGCAACAGCGGTGTCTGCGAGAGTGCGAAAGCGAGGGTCAGGGGCATGATGCCGAAGACCTTGAAGCTGACCCAGAAATCCGTGGTCTGCGTGCGCCACACCACCTCGTTGAGGGCGGCGAGAACGAGGAAGAACAACGCCCAGCGCAGGGTCAGCTTACGCCAGCCCTCGTCGGTGAGCTCGAACACGCTGTCGAGAACGATGGCGAGCAGCGGTTTGCGAAAGTACAAGCCGCCCAACAAGATGAAGCCGAACATGGCATTGACGATGGTGGGCTTGAGCTTGATGAAGACGTCGTTCTGCAAGGCGAGCGTCAGGCCGCCGAACACCACGACGACGACGCCGGAAATCATCGGCATGATCGGTAATTTGCGCACCAGCGCGTAGTTGATCGCGAGCGCGATCAAGGTCGCCGCGATGAACAGCCCCGTCGCCGCATAGATCCGCCGATCCTGCGCAAAGCCGAAACGGTCCGCGTAGGCATTGGCGAGAAAGAACAGCACCAGCGGGCCGAGCTCGAGAACGAGCTTGAGAAGCGGGTTGAGGCGTTTGGGTTCGGTCATGTCACTCATCGGGCGGTGCGATTTCACCGGAGAACCGGCTCCTGTCGCAAATTCTTCAAGTCATTTTGCGAAGGCGGATCATTCTTCTAGCCCGGCGATGGCGCGAGCGAAATCCCCGGCGGCGAAAGGCTCGAGATCGGCCACGCCTTCGCCGACGCCGATGAAATGGACCGGCAGCCCGAATTTCGCCGCCAGCGCCACCAGGATTCCGCCGCGCGCCGTGCCGTCGAGCTTGGTCATGACGAGACCGCTGATGCCTGCGGCCTTCTGAAACAGCTCGACCTGACTGAGCGCGTTCTGGCCGACGGTGGCGTCGAGCACGAGCAGGGTCGCGTGGGGTGCGCTGGGCTCGAACTTCTTGATGACGCGGATGATCTTCTCGAGCTCGGCCATGAGCCCGGCCTTGTTCTGAAGCCGCCCGGCCGTGTCGATGAGCAGCACGTCGGTGCCTTTCGCCTTGGCTTCCTGCAAGGCGTCATAAGCAAGGCCGGCGGCGTCCGAGCCTTGTTCGCGGGCGAGGACCGGCACGCCGACACGCTCGCCCCAGACCTTGAGCTGCTCGATGGCGGCGGCCCGGAAGGTGTCCCCGGCGGCGAGCATCACCGAGAGACCCTGATCGCGGAATTTCTGGGACAGCTTGCCGATGGTCGTGGTTTTTCCGGAGCCGTTCACGCCGACCATGAGAATCACGTACGGCTTGTGTCCGCGGTCGATCACGAGCGGCTTTGCCACCGGAAGAAGCGCCTTCTCCACTTCGCCGGCAAGAATCGCCTTCACTTCGTCGGGGGCGATTTCCTTGTCGAAGCGCCCTTTGGCGATCGCTTGGGTGATGCGCGTGGCCGTCTCGACGCCGAGATCGGCCTGGACCAGCGCATCCTCGAGATCCTCCAGGGTCTGAGCATCGAGCTTGCGCTTGGTGAACAGGTTCGTGACGCTGTCGGAGAGAGACGACGAGGTGCGGCGCATGCCGTCCCGCAGGCGCTGCCACCAATTCTGCTTTTCCGGTGCGGGCGCCGGCGGGGTGATGTCTCGTAGGGCCGGATGGCCCTCGTCGTTGGGATCGATCGGCTGCAAATCGGCGCCCAACAATTCCGGTGGCAGATCCTCGAC
>NZ_JBFUKD010000041.1:0-12087 GCF_056401005.1 Microvirga sp. P4_G7
AGCGTGTTCTCGCCATCGGATATTGCGACGCTCAGGGTAACCTTCGCTACCCGACGAAGAACGTGCCGCCGGCGTTCTCCTGCGAGCAGGCGGCGCGGTCGAATGTGGAGACATTCTCGACGATCCTCGAAGAAAATCGCAACGTGCTCGTGAGCGCGTTTCCGTTGCGCATCAGCGGACAGATCGGGCACCTCGTCGTGCTGCACGATCTGAGCTACGCCGACAAGCGTGGCTGGGAGGCGCGGAACTATCTGTTCCTCGCTCTGATGGGCGTGGCTTTCGGCGCCGCGGCGCTGGCGTCGATCATCGCGGCGCTGGTGATGCGCCGCTGGCTCGCTTCGATCCGTCAAGCGATCGAGAGCGCCCGCGCCGGGACCGCGACATCGCCTGGCGATGACGATCTGATTCCGCTCGGCCAGGAGATCCGCGATGTCCTGCAGGAGCTGGAATCGTCTCGCCGTACGATCGATGCAGCGCATACGGACTGGAGCCCTGAGACGCTGCGAGCGGCGTTGTCGAACGAGCTGTCGGGTTCGGAAGTCATCGTCGTATCCAACCGCGAGCCCTACATTCACAACAAGACCGAAGACGGCGGCGTTTCGCTGCAGATTCCTGCGAGCGGGCTCGTCGCCGCGCTCGAACCCGTCACGCGAGCCTGCGGCGGTACGTGGATCGCCCATGGCAGCGGAACCGCGGATCGCGAAACCGTCGATGCGAACAACCGCGTGGCGGTGCCGCCCAGCAATCCGTCCTACACGTTGCGCCGCGTATGGCTCACGGAAGAAGAACAGGACGGCTACTATTATGGCGCCGCCAACGAGGGCCTCTGGCCGTTGTGCCACATCGCCTTCGTCCGTCCGACTTTCCGCGAAGCCGATTGGCGCATGTATCGCGCGGTGAATGAGAAATTCGCCGATGCGGTCGTCGCCGAAGCCAAGCGCGAGGATCCTATCGTCCTCGTGCAGGATTATCATTTCGCACTCCTGCCGCGCATGATCCGAGATCGATTGCCGCGCGCCACCATCGTGACGTTCTGGCACATACCCTGGCCGAATTCCGAGACCTTCGGCATCTGTCCGTGGCGCGAAGAGATCATCGACGGGCTGCTAGGATCTTCCATCCTCGGCTTCCACACGCAGGCGCATTGCAACCATTTCATCGATGCGGTGGATACCTTCGTCGAGAGCCGGATCGACCGCGAACGCGACTCGATCACGTTCGGCGGCGAGGAAACGATGATCCGGCCCTACCCGATCTCCATCGAATGGCCGCCGACCGCTCTCCAAGGTCAGTTGCCGGTGCCGGAAGCACGGATCGCCGTTCGCGAACGGCTCGGTCTGCCGGCGGATATCCGCATCGGGGTCGGTATCGAGCGCTTCGATTACACGAAGGGCATCGTCGATCGGATGCAGGCCATCGACACGATGCTGACCGAGCATCCCGAGTGGAGAGGTCGCTTCACATTCGTCCAAGTCGCCGCGCCGACGCGCAGCAAGCTTGCGAATTACCGCTTGCTGCAGGAGGAGGCCGAGGCGCTGGCGCGCGATATCAACGAACGTCACGGCTTCGACGATTACGAGCCGATCAAGCTGTTGATCCGTCATCACCAGCCCGATCAGGTTTTCGAGTTGTTTCGCGCGGCGGACATCTGCATCGTCTCGAGTCTCCACGACGGCATGAACCTCGTCGCAAAGGAGTTCGTGGCCGCACGCGACGACGAGGAGGGCGTACTTATTCTGTCGGCCTTCGCGGGCGCTTCGCGCGAATTGTCCGAGGCGCTCATCGTCAATCCCTACAACGCTCATGCCATGGGCGAAGCCATCGATCGGGCGCTGCGCATGACGCATACCGAACAGCGGGAGCGCATGCGATTGATGCGGGACCAGGTGCGTGAGCGCAACGTGTATCGGTGGGCCGGGCAGATGCTGCTCGCAGCCTCGAGGCTTCGCAAGCGTCAACGCATCAGACGACTCATCAAGGCCGGACGGAGGCGCAGGTCGGTCAATGCGTGACGCAGCAATGCACACGAGCGGCGCGCCCGGCCCACAAGCTCGATGGGCCCTGTTCCTTGATTTCGACGGCACACTCGTCGACATCGTCGAGCGGCCGGATGCAGTGCTCGTCGATCGCAGCCTGTCGCCTGTTCTCACGCGCCTACAGCAGCGTCTGGAGGGCGCTCTGGCCATCATCAGCGGGCGGCCGATCGCATTCCTCGACGACAAGTTCGCGCCGGCCCAATTCGACACCGCGGGTTTGCACGGGCTCGAATATCGCATCGGTGACGACGTTTTCCTGTGTCAGCCGGAAGACCATCCGCGCCTGCGGGCCATCGTCCCCGGATTGCGCGATGTGGTCGCGCCGAAAGCCGGCATTCTCATCGAGGACAAGGGCTGCTCCGTCGCCATCCATTGGCGTCTCGCGCCGCAGGAGCGAGATTTCGCACTTGCAACCGCTGCCGCAGCGGTTGAGGCGCTGGGACCGGAATACAGGGTCCAGCACGGCAAGGCGGTTGCCGAAATCCTTCCGGCCGCCGCCGGCAAGGGCAAGGTCATCGAAGCGTTTCTGCGCGAGGAGCCTTACCGCGGCCGGACTCCAATCTTCGTCGGTGACGATCTCACGGATGAAAAGGGCTTTGAAACCGTGAACACACACGGCGGTCTATCGGTTCGCATCGGCGGGGGCGAGACGATCGCACATCACCGATTGGGATCACCCGCCGATCTGCGGCGCTACCTTTCGGTATGGGCCGCGGAAGGATCGCTTCCACGCATGGAGAACCACTAGCCTATGACTTCGCTCGACCTCGCCGTTATCGGAAATTGCATGATCTCGGCCCTCGTCGACCGACGGGCGCAGATCGTCTGGAGTTGCTTCCCGCGCTTCGATGGCGATCCGGTATTCTCGGCGCTTCTCGACAGCCCGCCCGCCCAGAGCGAAGGCGATCAGCGCGGCGTGTTCGCGATCGACATGGTCGGCATGCAAACGTGCGAGCAGGCCTATCTCGAGAACACCGCGGTGCTGGTTTCGACCCTGACGGATTCGCACGGAAACGTTCTCGAAATCACCGACTTCGTGCCGCGCTTCAAGAATTTCGACCGCATGTTTCGACCGCCCATGCTGATCCGCCGCGTGCGGCCGGTGAAAGGGCGCCCGCGCATCAGGGTGCGGCTCAAGCCGCATTTCGAATGGGGTTCGCAGCAGCCGACCATGACGCGCGGCAGCAACCATCTCCGGTTCGTCGCCCCCAATCGCTCGTTGCGCCTGACGACCAATGCATCGATTTCCTACGTCTTTGCAGAGCGACCTTTCGTCGTCGACAAGCCGCTGTCGTTCTTCTTCGGCGAAGACGAGCCGCTGCGTGCGGAGGCCGACGCCACAGCCCGCGAGTTCCTCGACAAGACCGTTGATTTCTGGCTCGACTGGGTCCGCTCGCTTTCGATTCCGTTCGATTGGCAAGAGGCGGTGATCCGTGCGGCGATCACGCTCAAACTCTGTAATTACGAAGAGACGGGCGCCATCGTCGCAGCGTTGACGACGTCGATCCCCGAAGCGCCCGACACGCGTCGCAACTGGGACTACCGCTATTGCTGGCTCCGCGACGCCTATTTCGTCATCCAAGCCCTCAACCGGCTCGGCACGACACGCACGATGGAGGAATACCTCAGCTACATCGCCAACATCGTGGACGACATGGAGGCCATTCCCGAACAGAAGGACATGCCGCCGTTGTTCAGCGTCACGCGGTCGATGGCGCTCGAGGAATATGAGGCAGAGGCGCTGGCAGGCTATCGCGGCATGGGACCGGTTCGCGTCGGCAACGCCGCCTATACGCAGATTCAGAACGACGCCTATGGCAGCATCGTTCTCGCATCGACGCATGCTTTCTTCGATCGGCGGCTGATCCGCACGGGTAACGCGGCGTTGTTCGAGCACCTGGAAAAATTGGGACAGCGCGCGGTCGAGGTGTTCGATCAGCCGGATGCGGGGCCTTGGGAGCTGCGCACCAAGGCTTCCGTCCACACCTTCCCCAGTGTGATGTGCTGGGCGGCCTGCGATCGGCTGGCGCGAATCGGCAAGGTCCTGAAGCGGGAGGATCGCGCCAGCTATTGGCGCGCGCAGGCGGATCGCATGCACGCCGTCATCGACGGGCGGGCCTACAATCCGCGCAAGGGTACTTTCGTCTCGAGCTTCGACGGCGAGGACCTCGATGCGACGCTGCTTCTTCTCGCGGAGCTCAATTTCGTCCAGCCGGAGGATCCGCGCTTCATCGCGACCGTCGAAGCCATCGGCAGCACCTTGCGCCGAGGCGACCTGTTCCTGCGTTACGACGTCGAGGACGATTTCGGGCTGATGCATACGGCGTTCATGATTTGCGCCTTCTGGTACGTCGACGCGCTCAACGCCATCGGCCGCAAGGAGGAAGCTCGCGACCTTTTCGAGCGGGTTCTCGCCCTTCGCAACTCTTTTGGCCTGTTTTCTGAGGATGCGGACTTCACGACCGGGGAATTATGGGGCAATTTCCCGCAGACCTATTCCATGGTCGGTCTCATCAATTCTGCCGTACGCCTGAGTCGCAGTTGGGAGGACGCCTTCTGAGCCACGCCCGCCCCGGTGGGACGTGCCGGAAGTCGGCCCGGTCGCGGTGAAACGAGAGCAGAAAGGTGCATAGGGTTTTGATGTTCGCGTTTCCTGTTCTGCTCGGCGATATAGGCGGCACCAACGCCCGGTTTGCCGTGCTGTCGGCTCCCGGCGAGCCCATCCACTTTCTGCCGCGCACCCTCACGGCCGAGGCGCCGGATCCCGTCCAGGCCATCCGCGCGGCCCTGAAGGGCTATGCCGGTGCCAAGCCGCGTTCGGCCATCATCGCGGTGGCGACGCGGGTCGATCAGCCGGTTATCCGGCTGACCAATGCTCATTGGACCATCGATGCGAAGGCGATCGGCACTGCGCTCGATCTCGACCGGGTGGTCCTCGTCAACGACTATACGCCCGTAGCCGCCTCTGTGACGGTCCTCCAGACGGCTAACGGGGATCTTGCCCCCATCGGGAGCGAAGCGCCGGCTGGGGCCGGCGCTCGGCTGGTATTGGGTCCCGGCACAGGGTTTGGGGCCGCGGCCCTCATGCCCGTTCAGGACCGCTACGCCATCCTGGCCACGGAGGCCGGTCACGTCGAGTTTGGGCCGGCAGACGACGCCGAGATGGCCCTCTGGCCGCATCTGGAGCGGGTCGGTGGCCGGGTGACGGCCGAATGCGTTCTCTCTGGGCCTGGCCTGTTTCGCTTGTCCCGTGCCCTTGCAGCCCATCGCGGAACCGATTTTACGTTCAAGGTTCCGAACGACATTCTGAGCGGCGCCCGAGAAGGCGACCCCCTCGCTGTCGAAACGCTCGAATTCTTCGGGCGCTGGCTCGGGCGTTTTGCCGGTGATCTGGCCCTGACGTTCGAGGCAAGCGGTGGTGTCTTCATCGCCGGCGGCATCGCCCCGCGCATGGTCGACATCCTTCAGCAAGGCGGATTTCGCGCCGCTTTCGACCGCAAGGCCCCACATGCCGATTGGGCCCGCACAGTTCCGGCCTTCGTCATCGTCAATCCGGAACCGGCCCTTCAAGGCCTTGCCGCTCTGGTGACGAGCCCCGACCGCTTCATCTACCACGCGCAGAGCTGGCAAGCGGGCTGAGCCTTTTCAACGCGTGGGGTCGCTGATATGCGGGCGGCAACTCTTCGCGTCGGCAACTTCCCTTCAATTGGCCATGAAAACAGAACAAATCGCGCTTGCCCCTCTGGCTCCCGGAGCCAATCTCGTCCTGACGGTCCATCGCTTCGGGCAACCGGGGGCTCATCCGCGGGTCTACATTCAAGGGGCGCTCCATGCCGACGAAATTCCCGGCATGATCGCGGCACATCATGTGCGCGAACGCCTGAAGGCGCTGGAGGCTGACGGCAAGATCAAAGGCGAGATCATTCTCGTTCCCGCGGCCAATCCCATCGGTCTTGCGCAGAGGATGCTCGGAACGCCGGTCGGGCGGTTCGACTTCTCCAACGGCGTCAATTTCAACCGTGGCTATCCGTATCTCGTCCCTCAGGTGGCGAAGCGTGTCGAAGCACGGTTGACCGATGACGGCGACGCCAATGTGCGCGCGATCCGGGAGGAATTGCGCGCCGAACTCGCGCAGAGACATACCGGAACTCCGGCGGAGCATCTGAAGAAAACGCTTCTCGGTCTCGCCATCGACGCGGACATCGTCCTCGATCTCCACTGCGATTCCGAAGCGGTGATGCATCTCTATACGCATACGCGCTCGGCCGAAGCGTTCGCACCGCTTTGCGCGCTGCTCGGGACCCAGGCCATTCTGCTCGCGGAGGAATCGGGTGACGATCCGTTCGATGAGGCCTGCAGCCGTCCCTGGGCCGAACTGGCCGATCGCTTCCCCGACCGTCCGATACCCTTCGCCTGCCATTCGACGACCGTCGAATTTCGGGGCGAATCCGATGTGAATCACGGGATGGCCGGCGCCGACGCGGCCGCCATCATCGATTTTCTGATCCTCCGAGGCGCAGTGGCGGGTGAAGTTCCCGTCATTCCGATGGCCTCCTGCGCAGCGACCCCGCTGGCCGCGCTCGAACCGGTCGCGGCGCCCACATCCGGAATCGTGGTCTTCCATGTCGAACCCGGTCAGCGGGTGAAGGAGGGCGACCTGATCGCTGAAATCATCGATCCGGCAACTGGCGAGACCAGCCCCGTCGTCACGGAATCGGAGGGGATGATGTTTGCCCGCATCCTCACCCGCTTCGCCATCGCGGGGCAGCGCGTGGCGAAGGTCGCCGGCACGAAGGTGCGGCGCCAAGGCAAGCTCCTGGGCGCCTAGCGCTTGATCGGCAAAGGTGAGAAACGGGCTTGAGGAATAAGCTCCTTGCAACGGCGAACGGCCGGCGTATCGTCACGCTGTCGCGACTTTGAAGGATACGCACCGACACGACCCCGAGGAGGAGGCGAAGCAACATTGTTTCCTCGAAATGGCGTGAGAACAATCAATTATGGAGGAACGGGGAGCCTGTGCTCCCGCAAGGAGGACGATCCCGAACGCGACACCCCCGAACCGGAGACCTCCCCATGATCGTCAGCTTAGCTACCCTCACCTTCGTCCACACGGCGCTCAGCCTCGTCGCCATATTGGCCGGCCTCTTCGTCGTGGCTGACGTCTTCGCCGGCCGGTATCGCCGCGGCTGGACCTCTCTCTTTCTCGTCACCGCCATTGCGACAAGCGTTACCGGTTTCGCCTTTCCATTCACGGGAATCCTGCCCTCCCACGTCACCGGAATCGTGGCCCTGATCGTGTTGGCGGCCGTCCTCTTGGCCGGTTATGGATTCCACTATAGCGGCGCGTGGCGGTGGATTTACGCCGTCGGGATGGTCATCAGCGTCTATCTGCTGGTGTTTGTTGGGGTGGTGCAGGCCTTCCTGAAGATCCCCGCACTCAAGAGCCTCGCTCCAACAGGCTCGGAACTGCCGTTCGTGCTGGCGCAGGGAGCCACTTTGATTCTCTTTATCGGATTGTCGATTGGGGCTGCGCGGGTGTTCCGCGCTCCGACATTGCGGACGGCAGGGACCTGAGCTCCAGGACAGCAACGCCAGCAAGGCAACACGAGGGTGCCCATTATTGAAACACGCCGGAAATCGAGGATTCCCGGCGTGTTCCGACATTATCTCGCCGTACGGTACGCCGATGGGCGCTTCCGCAGAGCCAAGGCTAAATCAGTGACCTAGCGGATGCCCACGGCGAGGCGACGACAGTGACAATGAGACACTGGACCACCTCCTTTTGGTTGTTTACGGGAATGACCAATATGGTGTGTGGGGCCAGATAAGGTAAAGAGGGCAGTGCTGCGGCGTTCTGCCCCCGCCCCACGTCCTTCGAAAGTTCAACGATTTAGATCTCCGCAAATAACCTCCAGCAAAAAGCCCCTTGCAAGAAGACCTTGGATTCCATGACCGATCTTCCGGCTCCCGTGAGCCGCCGCCGTACCTTTGCGATCATCTCCCACCCGGATGCGGGCAAGACCACGCTGACTGAGAAGCTGCTCCTGTTCGGTGGCGCCATCCAGCTCGCGGGCGAGGTGAAAGCGAAGAAGAACCGCGTCTCGACTCGCTCCGATTGGATGGGCATCGAGAAGGAGCGCGGCATCTCCGTCGTGACGTCGGTCATGACGTTCGAATACGGCGACTGTGTTTTCAATCTTCTCGACACGCCCGGCCACGAGGACTTCTCCGAAGATACCTATCGCACGCTGACGGCGGTCGATTCCGCCATCATGGTCATCGACGCCGCCAAGGGCATCGAGGCGCGCACACGCAAGCTGTTCGARGTCTGYCGCWTGCGCGAYATCCCGATCRTSACCTTCGTCAACAAGATGGAYCGCGARGCGCGCAATCCGTTCGATCTCCTGGACGAGATCGAGAAGACGCTCGCGCTCGATACGACACCGGTCACATGGCCGATCGGGCAGGGCCGCAGTTTCGCCGGCACGTACGATCTGCGGCGCGACATGGTGCGCCGGATCGACACAGACGACGAGCCGCAGAAGGTCTCCGGGCCAACCGATCCGTTGATCGATACGCTGCTCCCCGCGCACGAAGTCGCGGCGTGGCGCGAAGAAGTCGAACTCGCCAAGGAAGCCTGCAAACCTTTCGATCTGGCCTCCTTCCGGGAGGGCCATCTGACGCCGGTCTTCTTCGGCAGCGCCTTACGCAATTTCGGCGTTCGCGATCTCATCGACGCCATGGCCGCCTACGCGCCGCCGCCACGCGGGCAAGACGCCGACAAGCGTCTGGTGGAAGCGGGCGAGCCCAAGATGACGGGGTTCGTGTTCAAGATCCAAGCGAACATGGATCCGAACCATCGCGACCGCATCGCTTTCATGCGCATTTGCTCGGGCAAGCTCGCGCGCGGCATGAAGGCGAAACTCGTGCGCACCGGAAAGCCCATGAGCCTCAATGCGCCGCAATTCTTCTTTGCGCAGGATCGTGCGATCGCGGACGAGGCATGGGCCGGCGACGTCGTCGGCCTTCCCAACCACGGAACGTTGCGCATCGGCGACACACTGACCGAAGGCGAGGACATCGTGTTCCGCGGCGTCCCGAGTTTCGCACCTGAAATCCTGCGCCGCATCAAGCTGCAGGACGCCATGAAGGCGAAGAAGCTGCGCGAAGCGCTCCAGCAGATGGCGGAGGAAGGTGTCGTTCAGCTGTTCATTCCACAGGACGGCTCGGGCGCCATCGTCGGCGTCGTCGGTGCGTTGCAGCTCGACGTGCTGAAGGAGCGGCTGCTCGCGGAATACGGTCTGCCGATCGACTATGAGCAGACCCGCTTCACCATCTGCCGCTGGATCACGGCACCAGACCGGATCGAGCTCGACAAGTTCATCGACAGCCATTTGTCGTCAATGGCGCGCGATCTCGACGACGCGCCGGTTTTCATGGCGGCCAATACGTTCAACCTTCAATATGAGATGGACCGCGCGAAGGGGATCACGTTCTCGGACGTGAAGGACTATCAGAAGCGAGCGGCATAAGGCTGGAAAGCCGACGGCGGCGTGCGACGCCGCCGTTCTTGCCGTGAGGGCGGCTTACGGATGCGGCTCGGGAAATCCGTGCCGCAGGCTCAGCGCACGCAGGATCTCGTCCTTGTCGTCGATGAAGCGCGTCCCGTTGAGCGATCGGGTGTTGAGCGCGCCCGATTCGTCGTCGCCGAGAACGAGCAGCGGCAAGGATTGGTTGTCTTCGCCGACGACCGCGATCACTGCCGAGCGAGGGCGCGGCCACGCCACGCGCTCGACATCCAGGCGCTTCGCAAGGGCGGGGAAAGAGGCGAGAACGCCTTCCATCAGCGCGCAGTGCCAGCAATAGAAGCGCCGGCCCGGATAAGCCGGATCTTCGAAATCAGGTTTCAGAATGAATAGCTTGTCGCGTGACATGGGATATTGCCGCGTCGTCTGCCGATCGGTTCAGGCCGCCAAACGACGCTCTCCGAATTGCGCTTGCGTTTCGACGATGTCATCCAGTGTCGGCAGACTGGCTTCATTTCCGAGCCGCTGGATGGCATGGGCAGAGGCCGCGCGGGCGAAAATGAAATGCTCGCGCCAGGGCAAGTCCGGCCGGGCCATAGCCGAATAGACGTAGGCGCCGTGAAAGATGTCGCCGGCGCCGTTGGTGTCGACGACAGCCTCTTGGGGCACGGCAAGTGCAGGAAGAATGCCTTCAGCGCCGGTCTCGTCATACCAGACCAATCCGCGCTCGCCCAATGTGACGCCGCCGACCTTGCAGCCGCGGCTCTTGAGGTATTTCAGCATTTCGCCTGGGGTCAGATCCATCTGCTCGCACAGACGCTCGGCGACGATCGCGACATCGATGAATTCGAGCAATTCGTGCGTGTTCGAGCGCAGGCCGCCGCCGTCGAGCGAGGTGAGAATACCGTTCTCCCTGCAGGTCTTGGCGTAATGCATCGCGGCATCGGCCTGGTGACCGTCGAGATGAAGCGCCTTGCAACCCGTCATATTGAGAGGCGGCACCGGATGCAGGTAGTGGTCGTCGCGGCAGCGGACGATGGCACGCTTGCCGCCGTGGGGCATGATGAACGAGAGGGAGGATTCCTTTACCTTCCGATGATGGACCGAAATGCCGTACTTGGCCGCCATGTCGATGAACATGCGGCCGAGCCAATCATCGGCGATCGAGGTCAGGAGATCCGGGACGATGCCCAGCTTGGCGCAGGCAAAGGCTGCCGTGACGGCGTTTCCACCAAACGAGATGGCATAGTCCCGGGCGACGGTCTTTTCGTCACCGGTCGGAATCTCATCCGCCAGGAAGGTCACGTCGATATAGGTCTGGCCAACGAAAAGAGCGTGCATCACGGAATTCGGTCTCAAGCAGGAGGGATTCGGCATCAAGCGCGAGCATGGGCCGAGGAGGCGGGATTGTGCAAGGTCTCGCCGGCAAGCTCAAGGCTCAAGCGTCCGGGGACGCGAGGCCTAGGGCTTGGATGGGGCCGAGATGGTGGYAAGCGCATCCGCGATCGGGTCGGCGGAATACCGCAACGCGCCGTCGAAGGGGCTCTCCCGGATGGCGACGAGGCCGAGCGCGATCACGACCGAGAGGGAAAATATCGACAAAGCAGCCACCTGCGCCCTCGGACGCTCCAAGTGGACGACGGCGATGGCGATCTGGGTCATGATCGCGAGAAGGAAAACGGCGGCCCATTTGGTCCGGTCCGTCCGATCGCCACTCAGGGCAAGACGGTCCGAGCGGGCCTTGCGTAGCGCAAGCACGGTATCGAACAACGCCCCTTGTGCGGCGTCGCCGACCGCAACGCCGACCGCTGGGTTCGAGACTTGCGCCAACAGGGTCAGCAGTGCCGCCTCCGCGGCAGGTGAGCTCTCCTGGTCCAGCATGCGCGGCCATTCGTCATCGATCAGAACGCGCGCATAGCGCCTTGCCGTTTCGCGGATCGGCTCCATGTCGGCGACGGTAGCGATGCTGATGGCATGCAACGCGAGAAGATTGTCGCGTTCGGCGACAACGATGCGATGAGCTTGGCGATTGCGCTCCCAGACTTCGTTGGCAAGGAAACCGGTGAGGAGGGAGAACAGAATCGCAACCGAGCCGAAGAAGGGCGCGACGACCCCCGTGAAGGGCAGGGCTCGCTGGTGTGAGCTTTTACCGAAGCAGGCTCTGTTGATGAGGAACGCCGTCAGCGAGAGCACGAACGCCAGCACCGCAAAGACGCCCCAGACCGGCAGGTCGAGCCACAGATCGAGCATTATCTAATTCCTACCTTGTCACCCACGATCATAGTCCGCCGGCCATCTGAGATGGAGATCCTATTTCGGGGTGTGTACACGATCCAGAATCGCTTTGGCGATCGCTTCATAATTCCCATCGAGGTGATGGCCACCCTGCCGTTCGAGGCGCGTGACGCCGTCGAGCTCCGGCAAGATACAGGCGGTCTCGTTGTTCTCTTTCTCCTCGATGCCGTAGAAACACATCACTTTCGCCGGCGGCAGCGTCTTGAGATCGCCGCGTATGTCGACTTCAC
>NZ_JBFUKD010000042.1:0-11914 GCF_056401005.1 Microvirga sp. P4_G7
CCGCGGGATCTCGTTCTGAACGACGGCGTCATCAGCGAGGACGCCCGACCGAACGCGTTCGCGGGCTTCCTTACAGCCATCGATCCGGAGGGAGACCCGGTTCGTTTCGAACTCCTCTCCGATGAGACGAGCCCCTTCGTTCTTCACGGCAACATGCTCCGCCTCAAAGACGGCGCAAGACTCGACTTCGAGACGCATCCAACCCATGACGTGACGGTGCGCGTCACGGATGTTCATGGCGCGTCGAGTGTCGAAACGTTCACCGTGCGCGTCCTCGATGCGCCCGAGACCGAAGATCCTCCACCACCGCCTCCTCCTCCACCCCCGTCGGACAACCGCGCTCCAACCGATCTTCTCCTCTCGGACGACAGCGTTGCCGAGAACAGCGAGAACGGCACGGTCGTCGGTATCCTGATCGGCGCGGATGCCGACGCGAACGACCCACTGGCCTACACGCTGCTCGGCCCGCATAGAGGTGCCTTCGCGATCGTCGACGATCAGCTGGTCGTGGCGAACAGCGCGCTCCTGGACTACGAAGCCGCCAGGACGCATGTGGTCACGGCGCTCGTGACGGATTCGCACGGCGCAAGCTTCGCGAAGTCGTTTGTCGTCACTGTCGACGACGTGAATGAGGAAACCGTTCCCGGCACGAACCAGAACGATACGATCATCGGTGGCGCCGGCGACGACGATTTGTCGGGCGGACGCGGAAACGACATTCTGACCGGAGGGTCTGGCCAGGACACGCTCGACGGCGGGGCCGGCAACGACCGGCTCTTCGGCGGCAAAGGCAACGACGTCATTCTCGGCGGTAGCGGGAAGGACACGCTGACCGGTGGCGCCGGCAAGGACAGTTTCGTCTTCTCCACCAAGCTGGGGAACGGCAATGTCGATCGGATTACCGACTTCTCGGTGCAGCACGACACGATGAGGCTCGACAAGGCAGTCTTCAAAGCAGCCGGACGAAAAGGCGGCCTTGCGGACGATGCGTTCTGGATCGGAACGTCCGCACATGATGCGAGCGATCGCATGATCTACAACGACCAGGACGGAAAACTGTACTACGACGCCGACGGTGCCGGCGTGAAAGACGCCGTTCTCGTCGCCATCCTGAACAGAGGTCTCAGCTCGATGTCCGCAAAGGATTTCGTGATCTTCTGATCGCTGTTCGGCAACGCGCGTTTCAAGAGCATTGCGAAGGTCGAGAGCAATCGGTACCCCGCACACGATGCGACATGAAAAAGGCGGCCCGCGGGCCGCCTTTTCTCATCGTCGATGGTCGATCGCCTATTCGAGCGACAACGCCACGAAGCGGACTTCGCCCTGGGCATTCGCCACGAGGAGAAGCGCGGATTTGCGTCCGTCGCTCTTCAAGGCTTCGATGCGTTTGGTGACGTCGGCGGGCGTCGTCACYGGCTCCTGACCCACTTCCACAATCACCTCGCCGGCCTGAATGCGCTTGTCCGATGCATTCGAGTTCGGATCGACGCGCGTGATCACGACGCCCTTCAGATCGTCTTTCAGATTGAAGCGACGGCGGGTTTCGTCGGTGATGGAGGAGAGGCTGAGACCGAGCGCTTGGCGCGTCGCCGTCGGCGTATCCGTCGAGGGTTGCTGCGCGTTCGCCTGTTGCTGCTTCTCACCGTCCTCGAGACGTCCGAGGGTGACGCGCTTCGTCTCTTCCTTGCCCTTGCGGACGATCACTACGTCGACTGTCTTGCCGACGGGGGTGGACGACACGACGCGCGGAAGATCACGCGAATCCTTCACCTCTTTGCCATCGAAGCGAACGATCACATCGCCCACGTCGAGACCACCGGGCTTTGCCGGACCGCTGTCGTCGACGCCAGCGATGAGCGCACCGCGCGGGCTGCCGAGATTGAGGGCCTCCGCCGTTGCATCGTCCACGCTCTGAATGCGCACACCGAGCCAGCCGCGACGCGTCTCGCCGAACTGGCGAAGCTGATCGATGACCGGAACGGCGGTCGAAGCCGGCACGGCAAAGCCGATACCGACAGAGCCGCCCGTGGGCGACAGGATGGCTGTGTTGATGCCGATGACCTCGCCGTTCATGTTGAACAGCGGACCGCCGGAATTGCCCTTGTTGATGGCAGCGTCGGTCTGGATATAGTTGTCGTAGGGTCCGGAATCGATGTTGCGGCCACGGGCCGAAACGATACCGGCGGTGACCGTGCCACCGAGGCCGAACGGATTGCCGATCGCCATCACCCAATCGCCCGGGCGCAACGTATCGGAATCGCCGAACTTGACGGCCTTGAGGGGCTTGTCCGTCTTGACCTTGAGGACGGCCAGATCGACCTTGGAATCCTTGCCGATGATCTCCGCCTTCATGCGGGTCCCATCAGGGAAAATCACGCTGATGTCGTTGGCATCGCCAATGACGTGGTTGTTCGTCACCACGATACCGGACGAATCGATGACGAACCCGGAACCCAGCGAGTTGGACCGGCGCGGGCGCGACGGGGCGGCGTTGTCACCCTGTCCTTGGCCCTGCCCCCGACGATTGAAGAACTCCTCGAAGAGATCTTCGAACGGGGTGCCCGGCGGCAGTTGCGGCAGCGTCCGGTTGCGGGTCTCGACGGTGGTGGAGGCCGAAATGTTCACCACGGCGCCCGTGACTTCCTCCGCCAGATCGGCGAAGGATTCCGGCGCCGAGCGCGCTTGTGCGGCAAACGGCATCGTCGTCGCGACCAGGGCGATCACGGCGAAGCAGGATGCGGCCAAACGGCCAGCCGATCGCTTCGCGGACGCGACCCGGGGAGGCGTCAAAGCAGTCATGACTTGGGTCATAGAACGTTCTTCTCCTGGACGGTGTAAGACATAATTTGTCGATGCCCCCTGTCATTCAAGCGCTGATTGAGGCGGAAGCGGGGCGCCCGGCGGGGCTCGCTCCAAAGTGAACGAAACGCGCCTCTCCTGGACGAAAATCGCTCGATCGGCGCAAGCGCGAACCTAACCAAACTGACGCACGGCCCAGATGATACCGAGGCCGAGGATCGCCGAGACGATCCCCACGATCCGCATGCGGTCGCTGGGGCTGTGGGCTGC
This sequence comes from Microvirga sp. P4_G7, assembly GCF_056401005.1. NCBI lineage: Bacteria > Pseudomonadati > Pseudomonadota > Alphaproteobacteria > Hyphomicrobiales > Methylobacteriaceae > Microvirga > Microvirga sp. P4_G7. The sequence goes on from NZ_JBFUKD010000042.1 coordinate 3,070, forward strand.
CTCATACATGGCGCGGCGCATGCCATCGGGGAAGGCGGCAAATAAAATGCCCTCGACCGCGAGAGCGAGGCCGAGGGCTGCGATGAGGTCCAGCATTCTTGTCGAAAGAGCTTAGCGGACTGGGGCGGAGGGCGCTGGCGCGCCTTCGCCTACCCGCTGACCCGACGGATCGTTGAAGAATCTGAAGAAGTCTGAGGTCGGACTCAACACGAAGCGGGTATCTCCCGATTTGAGGCCGGCTTCATATGCCTGCATCGAACGATAGAAGGCGAAGAAGCCGGGATCCTTGCTAAAAGCGGCGGCCAGGATTCGATTTTTATCCGCATCGCCCGCGCCTCGCAATTCCTCCGAACGTCGATTGGCGTCCGCACGGATAACCGTCGCTTCGCGTTCCGCCTTGGCCCGGATGGTCTGGGCCCGCTGCTGACCGTTGGCCCGCAGGTCCGCCGCCTCGCGCTCACGCTCGGTGCGCATGCGCTGGTAGACGGCCTGGCTGTTGGCGGCCGGAAGATCCACACGCGTCAGGCGGACGTCGATCATCTCGATGCCGAGGCTCTGCGTCTGGCGGTTCACCTCGGCCTGGATGCGGTTCATCAGCCCACCGCGATCGGTGCGCACGATCGCATCGCGCGAGGCGCTGGCGAGGACGTTGCGCATCACCGCGTTGGTGAAGCTGGTCAGCCGCTGGTTGGCCAACGTGATGTTGTTGACCGCCTGATAGAACCGGAGGGGATCGGTGATGCGATAGCGCGTGAATGCATCGACCTCGAGGTTCTGCCGGTCGGCCGACAGCAGCGTCTGTACCGGAAGATCGAGATCGAGAACCCGCTTGTCGAAATAGGTCACGGCATCGATCAAGGGCACCTTGAAGTGGAGACCCGGGTCGCGGATATCCGCTTGCACCGCGCCGAAGCGCAGCACGAGGGCGTACTGGGTCTGCTGGACGATGAAGGCGGAGCTGTACAGCCCGATCAAGGCCACGGCGAGGACGATCAAGACGCCGGTGCGGAGCATGGGATTCCTCATCGCGTTGCTCCCGGTTGGCCCTGGGACGCGGCGGCGGGATTAGCCGGCGCGGGGGTGCGGCGCTGCATTTCGGTCAGCGGCAGGAAGGGAACGACGCCCTGGCCGTTCTGATCGACGATGACCTTCTGGGTCTCGCCGTAGATGCGCTCCATGGTTTCGAGGAAGATCCGCTCGCGGATGATTTCCGGAGCCTTGCGGTACTCCTCGTAGACCTGGCTGAAGCGGGCCGCCTGTCCGCTCGCGTCCGCGACGGATTGTTCGCGATAGCCCTCGGCCTGCTGAATGGTCCGGGACGCCTCTCCGCGCGCCTCCGGAACGACGCGGCTGGCAAAGGTTTCAGCCTCGTTCTGCACGCGAACGGCATCCTGCTGCGCCGCGTTGACGTCGAAGAACGCCTGCCGGACGTCAGCCGGCGGTTGGGCCGCCTGGAGCTGGACGACGTTGATCAGAACGCCCGCGCCATAGCTGTCGAGCGCATCCTGGGTGATCTGGCGGACTTCCTGGGCGACGTTGGCCTGCTCGGTCGTGAGCACCGCCTGGATGGTCCGACGACCCATGACTTCACGCATGGCGCTTTCCGCTACGGCCTTGATCGTGCCGCGCGGGTTTTGAAGATTGAACACGAAATCCTGCGGCTTCGCGGGATTGACCTGGTAGACGACGTCGAAATCGATATCGACGATGTTCTCGTCGCCGGTCAGCATSAGGCTYTCTTCGAGCACATCCCGGTTGCGGGTCTGGGCGTTCGGAGCCGAGCGATAGCCGACTTCGATCCGCTCCTGGCTCGTGACGTTCGGCTTCTGCACCTGGCCGATCGGGTACGGCCAATTGTATCGGAGGCCCTCGCCGCTGGTACCGGTGAACTTGCCGAACAGCATGTTGATGCCGACTTCGTTGGGCCGCACCGTATAGAAGCCCGTGAGCAGCCACACCGCGACGACTGCCAGCACGATCAGAGCGATTCCCTTGCCGCCGCCAAAAGCGCCGCCGGGAATGAAATCTCTCAGGCGATCCTGCCCGCGCCGGAGGATATCCTCCAGGTCTGGCGGCGTTCCGTTGTCCTGTGGGCCCGACCCCCAGGGGCTTTTACCGCCCCCTGATCCGCCACGTTGGCCCCATGGACCACCGCCGCCGCTCTGGTTACTCCAAGGCATAGGGTGCCTTTCCTCCTGGTGAGAAGCCCGGCTGAAGACGCCGGAGGGATGAAGGGCGGTTTTGTGTTGTGTTATCACCGCCTGTCAAGGCTGCGAGGTGGGGATTGCCGGAGCTTTCGTCAACCTTGGCCGTCGCCGAAACGCCGTTCGAGGTCGATAAAGGTGAACGAATGTTCGTCATCCGGGCCTTTCGGGTGGTCGGTTCGGGCGGTTTCCCGGAAAATCGCGCGTTCAAAAGCCGGGAACAGCGCGTCCCCCTTCGGCGATGTATGCACCTCGGTCAGGTAAATGGCACGCACATGGGGGAGAGCAAGGGCGTAGATCTCGCTTCCCCCAGCCACCGCGATGGCATCGGCCTGCATCTTTGCGCCGAGATCGGACGCCTTGTCGACGGCCTCGGGCCAGCTCCGCGCCACATGGACCCCCTCGGCCGTGAAGGCGGGATCCCGCGTCAGAACCACGGTCTCGCGGCCGGGGAGAGGTTTCCCGATCGACTGGAAGGTCTTGCGGCCCATGATCATGGGTTTGCCCAGGGTGTGCTCCCTGAACCGACGCATGTCGGTCTTCAAGCGCCACAACAGGCGGTTGTCATCCCCGATCACGCCGTTATCGGCGACGGCGACGACGATGGTCAAAGGCAACGTCATTGTTCAGCAAGCCTCTTCAAAGCGTCACCGGTGACCCGCTGAACCGTCCATTCGTCCATCGGCGCGGCGCCGATCGAACGATAGAATCGCAAGGCAGGCTCATTCCAATCGAGCACCCACCATTCGAGGCGCGTCAACCCTTCGGCCACGCAGCGCTGCGCTAGATGCTGAAGCAACGCTTTGCCRATCCCTTTGGCGCGAAAGTCCGAACGCACGAAAAGGTCCTCGAGATAGATGCCGTGGCGGCCACGAAACGTGGAGAAATTATAGAACCAGAGCGCGAACCCCGCCGGTATGCCATCCCATTCCGCGATTTCGGCGAAGGCCCGCGGACGGGGCGAGAAAAGCGCCTCGGCGATGCTGTCTTCCGTCGCGTCCACCTCATGCGCCAACCGCTCGTATTCGGCGAGCTCGCGAACGAGGGTGAAGACCAGCGCGGAATCGCGCGGTTCGGCGGGGCGAATGGACAATGTCATGAGCGTTGATTTGGCGGTGATTGCGGGTCCTGTCCAGCTCAATCGGCCTCACCCGCGACGCGGCGGGGCGAACCCCATTCTCCGAGCATGCGATTGATGTCGTCGAGCACGAAGAAGCGGGCGCTGTCGACGTCGTAGCCATCGTCGAGCAGGTTGTCGTATTCGGTGAAGACGTGCCGGATATAGGCGACGAGCGACAGCCACCCGGCCGTTTCCGGCGTCGCTCCGTGCAGCCCGCGGCTGCGGAGAGCATGGTCGGTCACGGATTCGAACTCGTGATCGGGAATGCGCGGGGCGAGGACGCGGATCGCGCCCTCGATCGCCTCGCGCCGGTTCATGGAGCGATCAGACTGCAATCGGCGCCTTGATTACGGGATGGGGCTCGTAGCCCTCGATGGCGATATCGTCGAAGGTGAAATCGAACAGCGATTTGACATTCGGATTGAGCCGCAATGTCGGGAGCGGCGTCGGCTCGCGCGTGAGCTGGAGTTCGGCCTGCTCGAGATGGTTGAGGTAGAGGTGCGTGTCGCCGAGAGTGTGCACGAAATCGCCGACGTCCAGCCCCGTCGCCTGCGCCATCATGTGGGTCAGGAGAGCATAGGACGCGATATTGAACGGTACGCCGAGGAAGACGTCGGCCGAGCGCTGGTAAAGCTGGCAGGATAACCGCCCCTCGGCGACGTAGAACTGGAACAGGCAATGGCACGGCGCGAGCGCCATCTTGTCGATCTCGGCGGGATTCCAGGCGGAGACCACGAGGCGGCGCGAATTCGGGTTGCGGCGGATCTCGTCGAGCACCCACTGAATCTGATCGACTGTGCCGCCGTCGGGCTTCTGCCAGGAACGCCATTGCTTGCCGTAGACGGGGCCGAGATCGCCGTTTTCGTCCGCCCACTCGTCCCAGATCGTCACCCGGTTTTCGGTGAGATAGCGGATGTTGGTGTCACCCTTCAGAAACCACAGCAATTCATGAATGATCGACCGCAAGTGGAGCTTTTTCGTCGTGACGAGGGGAAAACCGTCGCGCAAATCGAATCGCATCTGATGCCCGAAAACGGCGATCGTTCCGGTGCCCGTGCGGTCCTCTTTGCGAGCCCCTTCCTTGAGAATTCGGCGAAGCAGGTCGTGGTAGGCGTGCATGGTTGGCTCCTCGACACACCATATCGCAATCGTCGGGCGGCGTGAGAAGGGGTGCGTCATCCCCGGCCAACTTGTCCCCCGGTCTTTCAAAATCGATCCGCTTTTCCTATATTAGCTCTGCCGGCCGCAAGGTCGGCTATGGCGATAAACGGCTATCGAAATAAACCTTTCGGACCCGGGGGCGGTACCCGGCGCCTCCACCAAAATCCAAGACAATCCAAGCGTGGCTTGGGTTTCGGCGGGGGCGAAATAGGATCGACGAGGGCGTAAAGGGTAGACTTTTGCTCGGCATGGTTCCGCCGTTATCGGGCCTATTCAATAGTTGCCAACGACAACTATGCTCCGGTTGCAGTGGCTGCGTAAGCGGTCCCTAAAGCCGATCCAAAGCCCTAACGGTTAGCACCGTTAGGCGGGGTTCGGAGGCACCTGGCAACAGAAGCCTCCACTTCTTCTCACAAGGGCTCCCTCATGGCCGGTAAAGACCTGATACGATACGATCTTTTGGTGCAGGATGCGCTTAAAGGAGTCGTACGCAGGGTTCTCGTCGACGCCGCCAAAGACGGATTGCCCGGCGACCATCATTTCTACATTTCGTTCCGGACCGATTTCCCGGGTGCGCGGCTGTCGAATCGCCTGCGGGAAAAGTATCCGCAGGAAATGACGATCATTCTCCAGCATCAGTTCTGGGATCTGATCATCACCGAGCACACGTTCGAGGTCGGGCTGTCGTTCTCCGGCGTGCCTGAGCGGCTCTTGATTCCCTTCGACGCCCTGACCGGCTTCTTCGACCCCTCTGTCCAGTTCGGCCTCAAGTTCGATCAGGAAGGTGACGAAGACGAGGAAAGCGAGGACGAGGCGGATAACGCGCCGGTCCCGGCTCCGATTCGAGGAGCCGCGTCCGATCCCGTGGAACTGAAGCAGCCCAAGAAGACCCCGGCGGCATCCGCCAAGAAGGATGAGGCAAAGAAGGACGTTCCCGCGCCCGCCGAGGCGAACGATCCGGTCGAGGACAAGTCCGGCAAGACTGAGAAGACCGATGCGGCGAGCGCCGAGGTCGTCAGTCTGGACGCTTTTCGCAAGAAAAACTGACAAGCCTCCCCGGCGGGTCGCCGAAATGGGCGCGATCACGAGCGGTCGGCATAGCTTCCATGTCGCCGATGACGACCTCGCTTGTTGCGGGCGCGAAAGTTTGGGTTAAGAACACCAGTCCCATTCAAAGAGGTCAGGATGTCGCCCTCCACCCGCATCGAAACCGATACCTTCGGCCCCATCGAAGTTCCCACTGATCGACTCTGGGGAGCTCAGACGCAGCGCTCGATCCAGAATTTCCGCATCGGTGGTGAGCGTCTTCCGATCCCGCTTGTCCATGCCCTCGCCATCGTCAAACAGGCTGCGGCGCTGACCAACAAGGACCTCGGCGAACTCGACGGGAAGCTGGCCGACGCTATTTCGACAGCGGCATCCGACGTCGTCCAAGGAAAATTCGACGACGAATTTCCGCTCGTGATCTGGCAGACGGGCTCCGGCACCCAATCCAACATGAACATGAACGAGGTGCTTTCGAACCTCGCCAATGAGCGCATGGGCGGCGAACGCGGCTCAAAGAAGCCGATCCATCCGAACGACCACGTCAATCGGGGGCAATCCTCCAACGATTCCTTCCCGACCGCCATGCACATCGCGGTCGCCCGCGAGATCAACGATCGCCTCCTTCCGGCGTTGAAGCACCTTCTCAAGGCGCTGAGGGCAAAGGAAGAAGCGTTCAAGGACGTCGTCAAGATCGGCCGCACCCATCTCCAGGACGCCACGCCCGTGACGCTCGGCCAGGAATTTTCCGGCTATGCCGCTCAGATCGAACTCGGGATCGCCCGTGTCCAGGCGACGCTCCCCGGCGTCTACGCCCTGGCGCAGGGTGGTACGGCCGTCGGCACGGGTCTCAACGCCCATCCGAAGTTCGCCGAAGCGTTCGCGGCCAAGGTGAAGGAATTGACCGCTCTCCCCTTCACATCAGCGCCGAACAAGTTCGAAGCTCTCGCCTCGCACGATGCGCTCGTGTTCACCCAGGGAGCCCTCGCGAGCATCGCCGCAGGCCTGTTCAAGATCGCCAACGACATCCGCCTCATGGGCTCGGGCCCGCGCTCGGGCCTGGGCGAGATATCCCTCCCCGAGAACGAGCCCGGTTCGTCGATCATGCCGGGCAAGGTCAACCCGACCCAGGCAGAAGCCTTGACGATGCTGTGCGCTCAAGTCGCCGGCAATCAGACGACGGTGACTTTCGCCGCCAGCCAGGGGCATTTCGAGCTCAACGTCTTCAAGCCGGTGATCGTGAATGCGGTCTTGCAATCGATCCGCCTCATCGCAGAAGGCGTCGTGAGCTTCACCGACAATTGCGTCGTCGGCATCGAAGCGAATACGGACCGCATCAATGAATTGATGCAGCGCTCCCTGATGCTGGTGACGGCACTTGCACCGACGATCGGATACGACAAGGCGGCAGCTATCGCCAAATCGGCGCACAAGAACGGCACGACCTTGAAGGAAGAGGCCGTGAAATCGGGCGCGGTGACGGCGGAGCAATTCGACGCCATCGTCCGGCCCGAAGATATGCTCGCCCCATAAAGCGGAAAAACGCGATGGCTCAGATCGTCAATCTGCGCCAGGCGCGCAAACGCAAGGCGCGGGCCGACAAGGAAGCCCGCGCCGACGAAAACCGCGTCGCGTTCGGTCGCACCAAGGAAGAACGACAATTAAGCGATGCTAAGCGCGCGATCGAGGCGCGCAAACTCGACGGGCATCGACGCGACGACGACGGTTCGTCATGAGCACCGGCATCGTCAAGCGTTCGCTCTCGATCGCCGGCCACCGCACCAGCGTCTCGTTGGAAGAACCGTTTTGGGACGCGCTGCGAGAGATCGCTCAAAAACAATCCTGTTCGATCCAGGCGCTCGTTCAACGCATCGACAAGGAGCGCGACGAGCAGAATCTTTCGTCGGCCATCCGCGTCTTCGTCCTGCAGACTTTGCGCGATCAGCTCAGCCGCCAGAATTACCCCTCACCGACGGCGGAGGCTTGAGTTCCACCGGCGGTGTCATCATCGGCATCGTGAACGGTGAGACATTTTCGGCGGGAGGCTGAGCGTCCCCGGCCGGTTGTCTCTGTTGTTCCTTCTGAAGCCGCTCGGCTTCGATCCGCGCGCGATCGGCTTCCTCTTTCAGCTTCGCCTGTTTTGCGGCTTCTTCCGCCGCCTTGAGCCGCTGGCGCTCGGCCTCCTGCGCCTGCAATTGCCGTTGACGTTCCGCCGCCGCTTTCTCGAAGGCTTCGATCTTTTCGAGTTCGCGCCTTAGAACGATGGCAGCCACTCCGTTCCTGAATGGGCTGGCGTCGATCTCGCGCGTGGGAGCAGCCAGCGAGCCCTTCCAATTCAAACCGATCAAGGGTGGCGAACCGGTCCAGCCCGGCGGCGACGTCTTCGCTGTCAACGAGCCGCGGGCATCGAGCGCGAGCGTTTTCAGATCGTAGGATACGGATCCCTGCCAAGTGGCCCGGGGGGTATCGACCACAAAGGGCGACAACCGCAATTGTCCCCCGACGAGAGCGGCAGACGTCGTGACGATGGGAGCCGAAAGCGCCCCGCGACCGAGTTCCTCGCCGAGCAGCAGTTCGGAGCGTTGCTCAGCCAGGGGTTCGTTCTCGACCAACAGCCTTTTCAAAACGCGATCCAGCGCCGTCGGATCAGCGGCCGGGATGCGCAGGTTGGCAATGCGCCAATCGCCGGCGCCACCCAAATTCGCGACGAGGCCTGCAAGATTTTGCCCCGAGCTTCCGAACTTGAGGCCACCGGTGAGTTTCCCTTCGAACGGCGTCTTGCCCGCAAGGGCCTGCAACGGAACATCCCGCAGCGTCCCCTCCCCGACGACCGAAGCAAGCGCGCCTTGTCGGGAGATCGAGGTCGAACCTGTCAGACGACCACCATCGCCCAACCCCGCATCGAAACCGTCGATCGAAATGCCGTCGGGCGTCGCACTGAGGGAGAAGCTCGCCCGATTGGCGACGAGCCCGCGTCCCAGGTCGAGAGCGGCGACCTTGAAGGCGATCTTGCCGCCTGTGAGAAGACGCGAGCTTTGCCCGAAACTCACCGTCGACCAAATCGCCGTCGCATTCTGGTCGCCGGCTGCGTTGAGGCTGAGAGCCGTCACGAGCCACGGCAACGACAGCCGTTGGAGCGTCACCTCGCCCCCGACATCGGAGCGGGAGCGAGCCGACAGGCGGCCCAGTATTTTCTCTCCCGCGATGTCGCCGCTGATATCGAGCAATGTCGCATCGCGCTCGCGACCGAGCGTGAAACGCGCCTTCGCCGGCACGGGCGAGGAAACGCCGGCGCCGTCTCCGAGGAGACGAAGGA
>NZ_JBFUKD010000043.1:0-11880 GCF_056401005.1 Microvirga sp. P4_G7
GTTATGGAGTGAGTCATGCCCCACAATCTTGATGTGAGCCTGCTCAGAGCATTCGTAGCAGTGGTCGATTCAGGCGGCATGACGGCGGCGACCGGCGTCCTCAACTTGACCCAAGCGGCGGTGAGCCAGCAGATCAAGCGGCTCGAGGATACGATCGGCCAGCCGCTCATCGTCCGCGGCCGCCGTGGGGTGCAGTTGACCAGCACCGGCGAACGCCTGTTTGGCCGTGCCAAGCGCCTTTTGACGCTCAACGACGACATCTGGCACGAGATGACGATACCGGTTTACGAAGGCGAAGTTCGGCTGGGGATCCCAAGCGACATCGTGAACACCTACCTGCCGGTGTTCTTGAAAGGCTTTTCGCAGACGTACCCGAAGGTTCACGTGAGCCTGAAATGTACCTCGAGCGCCGGCCTGCTCAATCTGCTCCAATCGGGCAAGATCGACCTGACCTTGACGACCGAATTGCAATGTGGCCCGGACGGGGAAAATCTCATCGTCGACCGCCTCGTGTGGGTCGGTGCGGAAGGTGGCGACGCCTATCAGCAGCGTCCGTTACCCGTTTCCATCGGCTGTAGCGATTGTGCTTTTCGCGCGCCGATCCGCGATGTGTTGCTCAAAGCCGGAATCGAGTGGCGCTCCACCACCGAGATTACCAACACCGCCGCCCAGGTGGCGACGACGGCCGCCGATATCGCGGTGATGGCGGTTCTCGCCGCGACGGTTCCGAACGGGCTCGAAGTGCTGGGCAAGGAATCCGGGTTGCCGTCGCTTCCACCGTTCTCCGTCAATCTGTACTTGCCGAAGAACGGCGGTACGCAGATCGCGCAAGAATTGGCGCGCTATATCCGTCAGGCAGTGGTGGAACAGAGACGTGCAGCCGCTTGAGACGAAAGGGCCCTCGGGCTTCTAGGAGATCTCGAGCTCGAAGGCCGCCACGAGGTGTCGAGGCCAGCGTTTCGGCGCGACGAACACCGCATCCGCGCGCCACGTTTTCGTCGCCGCCCAGGAGTGGCGTGAGAGCCACGCACGCGCCGCGCGGGAAAAGCGCTGGCGTTTGACGACGGTGATGGCCGTGAGTGCGCTGTCCATGAGATCGCGCGCTTTCACTTCGACGAAAACGATCGTGTCCCCGCGTGTGACGATGAGATCGACTTCTCCGCCGGCAGCGGAAAAGCGTCGCGCGAGCGGACGATATCCTTTGAACAGAAGAAAGAGCAACGCCACGCGCTCGGCTCTGTGACCGCGCAAGAATGTGCGGCGGCGACGCTCATCCCGCATATTCATCCAGACTTCGCCTTCGCCAAAGCGAGCGCGCGGGCATAGACTTCGCGTTTGGGAACATCGAGTTCGTCGGCCACCAGAGCGGCTGCGTCCTTGATCGAGTGGGTCTTCAGCGCGGCTTCGAGTTTGCCGTCGAGCACCGCATCGACCTCGGCCGCATGCATGGCTTTCGTCGCCTCGCCGATCAGCACGACGATCTCACCTTTGGGGGGACCTTCTTGCGCGAAAGTCTCCGCCAACTGGGGCAGCGTGCCGCGTCTGATGGTCTCGAACAGCTTGGTCAGCTCGCGGGCCACGACCGCCTGGCGATCGCCGAGCACGGCGGCCGCGTCGACGAGCATATCGGGCAGCCGATGGGGCGCTTCGAACAGCATCAGCGTGCCGGGGATCGTCGCGATTTCGGAAAGGCGCGTCCGCCGCGCCGCGCTCTTCGGCGGCAGGAACCCTTCGAAGAAAAACCGGTCCGTCGGCAGACCCGAAACCACAAGGGCGGTGAGAACCGCAGAAGGTCCGGGGATCGGCGTTACCGGCAACCCTTCCTCGATCGCGGCCTGCACGAGCTTGTAGCCTGGATCGGACACCAGTGGCGTGCCGGCGTCCGAGACGAGCGCAAGTGCCTGTCCCTCGCGAACGCGCAGAACCATCCGTTCCCGGACGGCCTCGCTCGAATGTTCGTGATACGCCACGAGCGGGGTCGTGATGCCATAATGGGCGAGCAGCGTTTTCGTCACCCGCGTGTCTTCGGCCAGCACCGCGTCGGCGGCGGCGAGCACGCTCAACGCGCGGAAGGAGATGTCCTTCAGGTTGCCGATGGGCGTTGCCACTACGTAAAGGCCTGGGGGCAAGGGTTCGGCTTCCGCGGCAAGGCCGAACGCGGTGAATGTGCTGGCCTGTTCGCCCGGCAAGCGACGTCTGGTCCGGTTGTCGATTCTCTGTGTCATGTCAGGCTACCATTGCACGAAGGATTCCCGGTTCGAAAGCCTTGAAACAATATTTACCTTTCATTGCGATTCTGTGCTCGTCCTCTGAGATCGATCGCCTGCGTGGAAGACGCCGCGCCGGAGAATGAAAATGGTGCGTATGCGCTCGCAAGATTCCAGCCTCGCTCGAAGCCTCAGGCGCAGCCTTAAGGCACTTGCGATGGTCGCTGTGCCGCTGGCATTGGCGGGATGCGTCGGGTCCGACAGTCTGATACCGCCGGGCCGGGTCGGCAACGCGCCGGCAGCGTCTGCGTCGCAGTCTTCCTACCAGCCGCCACCGGAGGCTTTGCCTGCCCCGGTTTCGCCGGGACCGACCGGCGCACCCGTCGGCAACGGCGCCGTCAAGGTGGCGCTCATTCTGCCATTCTCGAATTCCGGACAAGGTGCGATCGTCGCGCAGAGCATGCGCAATGCCGCGGATATGGCCCTGGGCGATTTCCAGGGCGCCGACATCACCCTTATCGTCAAGGACGACCGTGGCACGCCGGAAGGCGCGCGGGAGGCTGCGAGCCAAGCCGTCGCGGAAGGGGCCGAGCTCCTGCTGGGACCAGTCTTCGCTGGCTCGGTTCAGGCAGCGGGGCAGGTCGCTCGGCAATCCGGCCGTCCGTTGATCGGCTTCTCGACGGATTCCAGCGTCGCTGCGCCCGGCGTGTATCTTCTGAGCTTCCTGGTTCAAGAGGAGGTCGATCGCATCATCGGCTATGCAGCCCGCCAAGGGCATCGCTCGGTCGCGGCGCTCGTTCCGGAGACGACTTACGGCACTGTCGTCGAGGCGCGTTTCCGCGAGACCGCCGCGCGGTCGGGCCTTCGTATCGTGTCGATCGAGCGCTATCCCGCCGGTCAACCGCAGGCCGCCGTGCAACGCATGGCAAACGTCATCGCTGGCAACGCGCCGCAAGTCGATGCTCTTCTTGTTCCCGACAGCGCCGACGGTCTCGCCGCGGTGTCACGGGCGCTGCAAACCATCGGCTACGATGCGCGACGCGTGCGCCCACTCGGCACTGGAGTATGGAACGAGGCGAGCGTGTTTGCGCTGCCTGCTTTGCAGGGCGGCTGGTTCGCGGCTCCCGACGGCCGCGGTTTCGAAGCCTTCGCGCAACGCTATCGTGCCCGATTCAACGTTGACCCGACACGCCTTGCGACCTTGTCTTACGATGCGGTCACGCTGGCGGCGGCGCTCACGCGCACGCAAGGATCCCGCCGCTTCGCGGAGGACGTGTTGACCAATCCGGCAGGCTTCGCCGGAGCCGACGGCGTCTTCCGGTTCAAGGCGGATGGAACGAACAACCGCGCTCTCACGGTACAGGAAATCCGCAACGGCACCGCGGTCGCGGTCAATGTCGCGCCGCGTAATTTGGCGGCCGTCGCGCAATAGGCCCTCATGTCACGACCGCGTTAGCGTCGCGCTCAGCTCAGGCTTGTTGTTCAGCGTCTGAAACACCACGCAATAGCGCTCGGTCAGTTTGAGTAACTGATCGATTTTTTCCTGGGTCGCGTCGGCGTCGATCTCGAACGACAGACGGATCGCCTTGAAGCCGACCGGTGCCGTCTTGTCGACGCCGAGCGTTCCGCGAAAGTCGAGATCGCCTTCAGCCTTCACCGTCCCGCTACGCAGATCGATCTCGATTGCCGTTGCGACGGCTTTCAAGGTGACGCCCGCGCACGCCACCAGCGCTTCGAGGAGCATGTCGCCCGAACAGAGCTCGGCGCCCGATCCGCCGGTTGCCGGATGAAGACCCGCGATCGCGATAGCGCGTCCGGTCTCGACCTTGCAGGCGATGTGCTGGTCGTCCAGCGTGCCCTGAGCTTTCAGCGTGATCACGGCGGAAGAGGGATCGGTGCGGTATTGATCCTTCAGCGGCGCTTGCGTGGCGCGCAACGTGGTCGAATCCATGATGTCTCCTTAAATACTACCACCAGAGCGCGGCGGCCGCGCTGTCGCGCTCGCGTTGCGGTGGATTTTGCGTCGTCTTGAGCGATTGGTCCAGCGCCGCCAGGACGCGCCTCACTCCCGTGTCGAAGGGAATCGAGGATCTGTCGCGCGGTCGTGACAGGGTGAGAGGCAGCTCGTCGAAAATGCGTCCTGGGCGCGGTTGCATCACGATCGCACGGTCGGCGAGCGTCACAGCCTCGTGCACGTCATGCGTGACCATCAACACGGTGGGACGCGTCTCTTCCCATAGCCCGAGGAGATGATCGTGCAGGCTCGCGCGCGTGAAGGCATCGAGAGCCGAGAATGGCTCGTCGAGCAACAGCACCTTCGGATTCGCGACGAAGGCCCGCGCGATCGCCACCCGCTGCTGTTGTCCCCCGGAGAGGTCGCGCGGCCAGCGCTTGGCGTGCTCGGACAGCCCGATCTTTTCGAGTGCGTGGGCGACGCGCCCATGGCGCTCGGATGCGCTCACGTCCTCGAGACCGAAGGCGACGTTGTCGACGACGCTGAGCCACGGCAACAGACGCGGTTCCTGGAACACGATGCCGATGGCCGCATGAGGTTCCGAGATGATTTCGCCGTCGAGACGGATCGCTCCTGCGCTTGCGTGATCAAGCCCGGCAATGAGGCGCAACAGAGTGGTCTTGCCGCAGCCCGAGCCGCCGATCAGCGCGACGATTTCGGATTCACGAACGGTCAGGTTGATGTCGGCCAACGCTCGTGTGCCGTCCGCATAGATCTTGGAGAGATGTTCGAGGCTCAGCATCACAAGCGCTCCCGCACGGTGTCCTGCCAGCGTACGAGCGGATTGGTCCCGACGATCAGCAGGCTGTCCGCGGCCTTGCCCAGAATGGCGAAGGCGATGATGGCGGCAAGGATCTGATCCGGCTTACCCATCTGCTGACCATCGACAAGGAGATAGCCCAGGCCCTCGGAAGCGCCCATGAACTCGGCCGCGACTACGAACATGAAGCCGAGGCCGAGGCCCGAGCGCAACGCGATCACCGCCTCCGGCAGCACAGCCGGCAAGAGAATGCGGCGTGCTAGTTTCGCGCGCGACAGGCGAAACACGCGTCCGACTTCCACCAATTTGCGGTCGACGGACAGGATCGCGCCGGTGATGCCGAGATACACCGGAAAGAACACGCCCACTGCGATGAGGGCCACCTTCGATGCTTCGAAAATGCCGAGCCAGAGAATGAAAAGCGGCACCCATGCAATCGAGGGAATGGCGCGCAGTGCCTGCAGGGTCGGATCGAGGAGGCGCCGCGCGGTCTCGGTCGAGCCTGACAACGCTCCGAGCAGGATTCCGGCCGCGGCGCCGGCGACGAACCCGGCCATGACGCGCCATAGCGTCGCCCAGACATGCGTCCACAATTCGCCCGTCTCGGCGAGGACTGCGAGCGTGGTGAAGATCCGGCTCGGCGGCGGAACCAGGCGTCCTTGCGCGAAGCCGAAACGCACAGCGCCCTCCCAAAGGAGAGCGGCGACGATGGGCAACAAAATGCCGAGAAGCACGCGCAGATCGATTGCGCGCCTCTTCTCGGCGAGGTGAGGGGCCGCGAGAGCGGCGGCTCCTTCAGGGGAGGACCAGGCTTGGCTTTCGGCTTGGCCTGTCACGGCGCTCTCCCGTGCGATTCGCTATTGAGACGCGGTCGCGAAGCGGCGGTCGACCAGGTTATCGACAGCAGCGCGGACGTCTGTTTCGGCGGGGAGGACGCCTGCCTGCTGGAGGGCCAAGCCGGCGGCGAGGATGGTATCCACCTGTGGCTGGCCTATGGCCGAATGCGTCAGTTCCGTACGCTCGAGCTGGCGCTGGATCACCGCATCGGGAAGCTTGGTATAGGCGATCAGGCTTTTCTTCAGTTCGGCCGGATTGGCAAGCGAGAAGGCGCGCGCCTGTTCATAGGCCTTGAGCACCTTCGTCACGAGGGCCGGGTTGTCCTTGGCGAAGGCTTCGCTGACGTTCAGCACGCCCCAGGTATTGGCTGCCGCGTTGCGATAGAAGAGCGTCGCGCCGCTTTCCACCTCCGCCGCCGCCATGAGGGGATCGAGGCCGGCCCAGGCATCCACGTCGCCGCGCTCCAAGGCGGTCCGACCGTCCGCATGTTGCAGGAGAACGAGCTTTACGTCCTTCTCAGTCAGCTTGGCTTCCTGGAGCGCGCGCACGAGGAAGATGTGCGGGTCGGTGCCGCGGGTGACCGCGACCCGCTTGCCCTTCAGGTCCTCGACCTTGGCGATGCCCGTGTCCTTGCGGGTGACGAGCGCCGTCCATTCGGGACGCGAATAGACGTAGATGGATTTGATCGGATTGCCGTTGATCTTACCGATCAAGGCCGCGGCCCCTGCCGTCGATCCGAAATCGATCGACCCGGCATTGAGGAATTCGAGCGCCTTGTTCGAGCCTGCGGAGAGCACCCAGCGCACCGTGATGCCGTCCTTGGCCAGTTCCTTCTCCAGGAAGCCCTGATCCTTCAGGACGAGGCTGACAGGGTTGTAGGTGGCGTAGTCGATACGGATCTCTTTTACCTGCGCCGTGGCGGCCGTGGCGAAGGAGAAACCGGTTGCAAGGGAGGCGGCGAGGAAGAGGCGGCGAGAGAACGTCATGTCGTTGAGTCCCATGGTTCGCGCATGGGGCAGCCGACCTCGAGGCCTGAATGCCCAACGCTTTAGCTGTACTTGTTTCGCGCCCGCAAGCTGATGCTCAAATCGGCGCGTGTCCTTTTTGTAGAACTCAACGTTTGTTTTGTCAAACGGTGTTTGGTTTGAAGAACAGTATGCCTATCTCATACGAAGGTCCACACCGTAAAATCGTAGGCGCGTTCCTTTCGAGATGTTAAGCGAAAGCCCTTGCCAGCCCTGTCTCCAGCCCTCTTTGCGATCCATGTCGAACCAGACCTTCGAGACTGTGCTGCACGAACTTGGCGACAAGCCTCTCCGCGACGCTGCGACCCTGCGCGCCCGCTTGGTGCCGGGGCTCAAGCATGTGCTCGACGAGGGTAGGGCCGCGGCCGAGCGGCAACTGCTGGAGAAGCAGAACGGCCTCGTTTGCGCCCGTCGTCTGTCGACGCAGATGGACGCCCTCGTGCGTAGTGTCTACGACGCGGTTGCATTCCATCTCTATCCGGTTTCGAACCCCTCGACGGAAGAGCGGCTCGCCGTCGTCGCGACGGGCGGCTATGGCCGCGGCACCCTTGCACCGGGCTCCGATGTCGACCTGCTCTTTCTGCTTCCCTACAAGCAGACCGCGTGGAGCGAGAGCATCGTCGAAGCGATGCTCTACGTGTTGTGGGATCTCAAGCTCAAGGTCGGTCACGCGACACGTTCGGTCGAGGAGTGCCTGCGCGAAAGCATGGGCGACATGACCATTCGGACATCGCTTTTGGAGGCGCGATATCTGTTCGGAGACGAAACGCTCTACCAGACGCTCATCGAGCGGTTCGACCGTGAGATCGTGGCCACTTCGGCGCCGGATTTCGTCGATGCGAAATTGAAGGAGCGGGATGCGCGCGTGACCAAGGCCGGCGCGTCCCGTTATCTCGTCGAACCGAACGTCAAGGACGGAAAAGGCGGCCTGCGCGATCTCAACACGTTGTTCTGGATCGCCAAATACGTCTACCGCGTCCGGGAGCCGGCGGAGCTCGTGAAGGCGGGCCTGTTCACGCATGACGAGTTCAAGCTCTTTGCGCGATGCGAAGAGTTTCTTTGGCGCGTTCGGTGCCATCTGCATTTCGCCACGGGCCGCGCGGAAGAGCGGCTGACCTTCGATATGCAGCGTGTCATCGCGGACCGTATCGGATTCGTCGGTCGTGGCGGGTTGTCCGCCGTCGAGCGCTTCATGAAATCGTATTTCCGAATCGCGAAGGACGTCGGCGATCTCACCGCAATCGTGTGTGCGGAACTCGAAGCGCGACAGGCAAAGCCGCGACCGATGCTCGACCGAGTGTTGGGGCGCTTCCGCCGCCGTCGCGGAGGCGCACTCGAAGGGCACGATTTCGTCATCGACAACAATCGCATCAACGTGAGCGACGAGCACGCGTTCGAGCGCGACCCGGTCAATCTGATCAGGCTGTACTGGCTCGCGGACAGGCACAATCTCGCCATCCATCCGGATGCGACGCGGCTCGCGACGAGGTCCCTGTCGCTCATCGGGCACAAGCTGCGCAACGACGCCGAAGCGAACAGCCTCTTCCTCGATATCCTCACATCGCGCAATGCGCCCGAGGTGGTGTTGCGGCGCATGAACGAGGCCGGTGTTCTCGGCCGTTTCATTCCCGATTTCGGCCGCATCGTCGCGATGATGCAGTTCAACATGTATCATCACTACACCGTGGACGAGCATTTGTTGCGGGCCATCGGTGTAATGGCGGAAATCGAGGCGGGGCAACTCGCGGAAGAACACCCGCTCGCAAACCACGTGGTCGGCACGATCAGCAATCGCAGGGCGCTCTATGTCGCCGTGCTTTTGCACGATATCGCGAAGGGCCGCGAGGAGGATCATTCGGAGGCGGGCGCCAGGATCGCGCGCAAACTCGGCCCGCGCTTCGGGCTCGATGCCGCCGAGACCGATACGGTCGCCTGGCTCGTCGAGCATCATCTCCTGATGTCGAACACCGCGCAAAGTCGCGACCTGTCGGACCCGGCGACCATCAAGGCGTTCGCGGGTGTCGTCCAGACCATGGAACGCCTGAAGCTTCTTCTTGTGCTGACGATCGCCGACATCAAAGCCGTCGGTCCCGGAGTATGGACGGGGTGGAAGGGCCAGCTTCTTCGCACGCTGTACCATGAAACCGAAACGGCGCTCGGCGGAGGCACGGTCGATCTCGCTCGCTCCGAGCGCATTCGCATCGCGCAGGAGCAACTGCGCGGGGAATTGCCGGATTGGCCGCCGCTCGAATTCGAGACCTACGCCGCACGTCACACGCCCGCCTATTGGTTGAGAGCCGACGAGACGAGACGGGCCAAGCATGCACGCTTCGTTCGCGAGGCCGACAAAGCGGGACGCACCGTCACCACCACTTACGAGACCGATCCGTTCCGGGGCGTGACGGAACTCACCGTTCTGTCTCCGGATCATCCGCGCTTGCTCGCCATCGTCACCGGCGCCTGCGCGGCGTCGGGCGGGAACATCGTGGATGCGCAGATCTTCACCACCACCGACGGCATGGCGCTCGACACCATCGTGCTCTCGCGCGCCTTCGATCGGGACGAGGATGAACTGCGCCGTGCCAAGCGCGTGGCGACGGCCATCGAAAAGGCGCTGAAGGGGGAAGTGAAGATCGCCGACCTCGTGGACACCAAGCGCCCCTCGAAGGAGCGGGCCAAGGCTTTCCACGTGATCCCGGAAGTGACGATCGACAACGAGCTGTCGACGCGCCAGACCGTGATCGAGGTCTCGGGCCTCGATCGCCCGGGTCTCCTTTATGATCTCACGACGGCGTTAGGAAAACTCAACCTGAACATCGCCTCGGCGCATATCGTCACCTTCGGCGAAAAAGCCGTGGACGTCTTCTATGTCACCGACCTTACGGGCACGAAGGTCAACCATCCAGGCCGACAAGCGACGGTCCGTCGCGCTCTGATGAAGGTCTTCGAAGGCGACGAGAAGGAACCCGCGCAGCGTCGTAGCGCTTGATTTGTCGGCCCAAGACCCTGATATGAGCCCAGAACCTTTTCTCATGACCCGTTGATCGACGATGAAGCCGAGCGATACTGACAACACCCACAACAATAATTCTCAGGATTCTCAGACCGTGGACAATGTTGCCACGGGACCGGATTCGAGCGAGCAGCCCTCTCATGATCCCATCGCCGCCCTCGAATCCGAGCGGTTGGAGATCAAGGACAAGCTTCTGCGCACGCTTGCGGACATGGAAAATCTCCGTCGCCGGACCGAGCGTGAAGTGGCGGATGCGCGGACCTACGGCGTCACCAATTTCGCTCGCGACATGCTGACGGCCTCCGACAACATCCGCCGCGCCCTCGAAAGCGTGCCGGAGGAGGCGCGGGGTTCCGCAGACGGTGCATTCAAAGCGCTGATCGAGGGGATCGAGCTGACGGAGCGCGACTTTCTCAAGGCGCTTCAGCGCCACGGGGTCAAGCAACTCGACCCGCAGGGGCAGAAATTCGACCCGAACGTGCACCAGGCGATGTTCGAAGTGCCCAATCCCGATGTTCCGGCTGGAACCGTCGTTCAGGTGGTTCAGTCGGGCTACGTCATCGGCGACCGGGTCCTGCGGCCCGCCCTTGTCGGTGTGGCAAAGGGCGGTCCGAAGGCGGCGAATGGGGCTGGAGCCTCGGACGCGGACACCTCTTCCGCGTCCTGACGTGTGATCAGCACCGCCCCCTTCGAGTTGATCGGCGTCGCCGTCTTCGCTTTGACGGGCGCGTTGATGGCCGCTCGCAAGGGGATGGATCCGTTCGGCTTCGCATTGCTGGCGACCGTCACCGGGGTGGGCGGGGGTACGATTCGCGACCTGCTTCTCGGCGTCGATCCGGTCACCTGGGTCGGGAGCCCCACGGATATCGTGGTGTGCATCGTCGTCGCTGGGCTCGTCTTCTCCCTCGGGCCAAAGCGAGTCGCTTACCTCGAGGACGGACGAAGGGGTCGTCTCCTCCTCTGGGCCGATGCACTCGGTCTCGCTCTTTTTGCGGTCATCGGCACCAATCGGGCGCTTGCGGCGGATGTTCCATTTTTGTCAGCCGTCGTCCTCGGGACGATGACCGCGACATTTGGCGGGATCTTTCGCGACATACTTGCCGGATCGACGCCGCTCGTCCTCAAACAGGATATCTACGTCACCGCTGCGGCCCTGGGTGCGCTCGTCGTGGCGAGTTTGCGTGCGATCGGCCTCGATCCGATCATCGCCGACTTGGCGGGCGCCTGCGCGGCCTTCGGCTTGCGTGCGCTGGCTCTTCTGAAAGGGCTGTCGCTGCCTTCTTTCCCGAGCCGAAATTGAGGGCCGCTACTGTTTGATGTCGACGCTGTCGATCACGCTTCTGAAGCGTGGCAGATCTTTTTCGCGGTTGTCGGCTTGGGTCATGGCGACCATGCGGACATAGCGGTCCGGATCGAAGCGGATGGTCTGCATGACGATCACAGGTTTGCCCGATGCGGCGTCCTTCGCCTTGGCGACGATCTCGTGCCATTCCTGGCCCTTCAATCGAAAACTGTCGGACCGCTCGAGAGTGATTTCCCTTAGGGACTGGTTGGCGTTCAGCGCCGCGCGGGCGAACTGTTCCCGCCTTTCGCCTATGGGCGGGGGCGCACTGAGCGAAACCGCAAGAATGACGACCGGTTGTTCGACCCCCACCACGTTGTCCTTCGGCCCGTCCGTGAACAGGACGGAGCTACCCGACAGCACCCTAACCGCTCTGAAACCGCTCCGATCGCCGATGCGGAATGGAAGCGCCGAAATCTGCTCGTCGACGGAAACCGGGCCCCGCAGCGCGACGCTGCGCAGGGCGCTCAGCATCTCGGTATCGCTGTAGCCGTCGCCACCGCCTTGAATCTGCGCGATCAGAAGGGCCGTCATGCCCTGGTCCTTGAGCGCGAGCAGCCACTTCCGGCCCCCAGCGGAGCCGATCAGGTTTCCCGAAATCAGGATGCCGGTGCGTCCGTCGAGTTTCACGCTTTCCCGCGTGGTGACGCCCATGCCCTGGCGCTTGAGTGCGTCGTTGCTC
>NZ_JBFUKD010000044.1:0-11603 GCF_056401005.1 Microvirga sp. P4_G7
GTGCTCGGGATCGTCGTCGCCGAGACCCTACGCGCAGAAGGCTTGGTGCCCGCCTGCCCGATCGAAGTCATCGCTTTCGGCGATGAGGAAAACGCGCGTTTTCCGACCCACCTCTCGACCTCCTACGCCTTATCCGGTCGCTATAGTCCCGCATGGCTCGACGGCACGGACGCGACCGGCATGCGTCTGCGCGACGCCCTGACGGCTTTYGGTGGCGATCCGACGGGGATCAACGCCATTCGGCGCGATGCGGCGCGCTACCGTGGTTATCTCGAAGTCCACATCGAGCAGGGCCCGATCCTCGAGGCGGAGAATTTGCCCGTCGGCATCGTGACGGCCATCAACGGCGCAACGCGCGCGCGCATTTCCGTCACCGGCGAAGCGGGTCATGCCGGCACCGTGCCGATGATGATGCGCCGCGACGCGCTCGCCGCTGCCGCCGAGATGATCGGCATCATCGAGCGGACCGGCGCAACGCGGACCGACACGGTGGCCACCGTCGGCGTCGCGAAGGTCGAGCCGGGCGCCATCAACGTCATTCCCGCGCACGTGGATTTCACGCTCGATGCACGGGCGCCGGACGATGCGGTGCTCCTTGGAATGGTCGAGGACATCCTCGCCGAGCTCGACGCCGTCGCGCGACGACGCGGCGTCAAATTGCAGGTGGATCGCTTCAGCGATTCTCCGGCAACGCCCATGGACGAGGGTCTCTCCGCGCAACTCGAAGCCTCGATCAGGACGCTCGGCATGAAAGCACGACATCTTCCCTCGGGTGCGGGCCATGACGCGATCGCGGTGGCCGCCCTGTGCCCCGTCGCCATGCTGTTCGTGCGATGCAAGGGTGGCATCAGTCACAACCCGGCGGAATCGATCACCGTGGAGGACGCCGACATCGCCGCCCGGGTGCTGATCGAAACGGTCCGGAGAATTGCGGCGTGAACCATGACATCGCGCTCGTCGAAGCGCCGGGCGACGACATCAGGC
Source organism: Microvirga sp. P4_G7 (assembly GCF_056401005.1). Classification (NCBI taxonomy): domain Bacteria; kingdom Pseudomonadati; phylum Pseudomonadota; class Alphaproteobacteria; order Hyphomicrobiales; family Methylobacteriaceae; genus Microvirga; species Microvirga sp. P4_G7. The sequence goes on from NZ_JBFUKD010000044.1 coordinate 985, forward strand.
AGGCCATCCAGGACCCGTTGCGCGCCTACAATCGGGGCATCGTCGGCCCCGATAGTGCCATCGACGATCTCGCGATCGTCATCCAAGATCCCGATTCGCTGGTCGTGATCGGCGGTCTCTGGGGACGGACGGGCTGGGGCTGGCTGACGATCGAGCTGATCTTCGTTCCGGAAGCACTACGCGGCCAGGGCATCGCGACACGATTGATCGCGGCGGCCGAAGCGGAGGGACTTCGCCGCGGATGTCATTCCGCCTGGCTCGACACGCTCAACGCGAAGGCTGTGGTTCTCTACCAGCGCCTGGGCTACACGCGTTTCGGCGAATTGAAGGATTTTCCGGTCGGCAACAGTCTCTCGTTCCTGCAGAAAAGACTGACACCGTCGACAGACGAGAATGCACCGACGTCAGATTGATCGCTCCCAATCCTCCGCCAGCATTGTCCAGCGTTCGTGATCGCGCCACGCGCCGCCGATCTTGAGATAGCGCGGCGAAAAGCCCTCGAGCCGAAAGCCGAGACGCTCGACGAGAACGCGAGACGGTAGGTTGCCCGGCTGGATGTTGGCTTCGACCCGGTGCAATCCGAATTCGTCGAAAGCCATAGACACCACCTGCGCCACCGCTTCCCGCATCAACCCACGTCCCGCCATCCCAGCAACGCCGTAATAGCCGAGATAGGCATTCTGAAAGAAGCCGCGAACGATCTCGTTCAGGTTGATGATACCGACGATGTGGCCGCTGGCGCGTTCGCGCGCGATGAAGCCCATGTGGCGGTCTCCGTCGCAGCGCGACAGATACGCGAGGAAGGCCGCCCGATCTCGGCAGGGATAGACCCACGGCTCATGCAGCTCGATGCTCGCGAGATTCGCCGCGACCAGTTCCGCGGCGTCCTCGAAGCGGACCGGCAGCACCGAAACCCGGGCCATCGGCGTCGCCTTTATTCCAACGCCCCGACGGCATCCTCGACCGCGGCAACGACGGCGCCGGACCGAACGAGATCGAGCGCCTGCTGCATTTCGGTGGCGTACCACCGGTCGCCGTCGAGCGCCGGCGGGATCACCGCGCGGATGGCTTCCATCGCGGCGCGCGTGCCCTTGCCGAGCGGAAAATCCTTGGCGACCGGCTCGACGAGAGTAAGCGCCTGGGCCGCCATCAACAGCTCGCCGGCGACGATCTGTTCGACGTTCTCGACGATGGTGCGCGCCTTGCGTCCGCACCAGGTCGAGTTCGACACATGGTCCTCGGCATTGGACTTGCCGGGCACTGAATCCACCGAGCCCGGCGTTGCGAGGCCGCGATTTTCCATGACGAGCGCGGACATGGAGCATTGCACCGTGGCAAAACCGGTATTGAGACCGCGCTTGCCGGCGAGAAGATTGCGCGGCAATCCGTACGACATCGTCGGATCGATGAGGCGCGACAAACGGCGTTCCGAGATCGAGCCCAGATCCGCCATGGCGATGGCGAGCAGATCCATGGCCTGCGCCACGTATTGCCCGTGGAAATGGCCGCCCGAGATCGAAACGTACCCGCCGTTGCCGTCGTCGAAGATCAGCGGATTGTCGGTCGCCGAATTGATCTCCGTGCCGATGATGCGCTCGACATATTCGACTGCTTCGACCGCGGGGCCGTGCACTTGGGGTGTGCAACGCAGGGAATAGACGTCCTGCACGCGCGGGCTTGCCGGCGTGCCGGGTTGGCGCGGCTCGTCGGGAAACACGACGTCGCGCGCGCCCTGCGAACAGCGTTTGCTGCCATCGAGCACGCGCAGAAGATTGCGCGCCACCCGCGCCTGGCCCGGATGGGGTCGCGCCTTGTGCACACGCGGATCAAAGGCCGCGAGTTCGCCGCGCATCGCCTCGAGAGAGAGCGACATGGCGATATCGGCGTGCTTCAGAAGCTTGCGGGCATCGAACACCGCGAGCGCGCCCAGCGCGAGCGACGTCGTCGAGCCGTTGATCAGCGCCGACGCATCCTTGGCGCCGAGATCGAAATCGGGATCGAAGCCCGCCTTCGCGATGGCCTCCCGCGCCGGCATGCGGCGGCCCTTATAAATCATCTCGGCTTCGGCAAAGCCGCACACCGCGCCCGCCATGTGGGCCAGCGGCGCCAGGTCGCCCGAGGCGCCGACGGAGCCCTTTTGCGGGATCACGGGATGCAGTCCTGCATTCAGAAACGCGATGAGGCGCTCCACGAGCTCGACGCGGGGGCCGGAATAGTTCGAGGCGAAGGCGTTGGCGCGCAACATCATCATTGCGCGCGTCACGTCCTCGGAGAAGGGCTCTCCGACACCGGTCGCATGGGCGTAGACTGTCTTCTGCTGATAGGCCGCCATCTCGGCGATCAGGACGCGCTGGTCCTTGAACAGCCCGACGCCGGTGTTGAACGCGTACATCAGCGGCGCGTCGTCGTGCATCCAGGTGCGGTCGATATAGGCGCGCGTCGCGGCGATCTGTTCGCGCGCCTTCGGATCGAGCGCGGCCTTCTCGAACCGTCCCTTGCCGTTGGCGCGCGCAACGCGGGCTACGTCACGAATCTTGAGCTTCAACCCGTCGATTTTGACCGTCATGGCATTCCCTCGCTGAAGAGAGGGATACCGGGGCGCGGATTTGCGCGCAACTGCGTCAGGCGTTCGGCTGCGGCGGGTCAGCGAGGAATTCGGACGCCTTCCCCCGCAAACCAGGCAGCGCCCGCACCACGAGGGTGCGCGGAACGGGCGCTTTGATCAGGGCCCCAGAGATCAGGAACGGCCAAGCCGCTTCGTGCTCTGCGGGTCGAACAGGTGGACGTTCGACGGATCGATCGACAAGGACAATTGCTTGACGTCCGCTGCGATCTGGCCGGTCGGCGCCTGCACGACGAAGTCGCCTCCGGCGAGCTTGCCGTGGAAAAGTTGCGTCGCGCCGAGCTCTTCCACGAAATCGACGTCCATCGAGAGCGGGCCGGATCCGGCGACACCGGCACGAACGTCTTCCGGACGAAGCCCCACTTCGATATCCATGCCCGTCGCGAGCCCATCGCGCATGTCGGTCGCCGAGAGAACCTGACCGCCGACGGACACGCGACCGGGGCCTTCGACCTTGCCGGCGAGAATATTCATCGGGGGCGATCCGATGAAGGTCGCGACGAAGCGGGTTTCCGGACGGCGGTAGACATCGGACGGCGTGCCTACCTGCTCGATCTGGCCGCCGCTCATCACCACGAGCTTGTCGGACAAGGTCATCGCCTCGACCTGATCGTGCGTGACGTAGATCGACGTCACGCCGAGGGCCTTTTGCAGGCGCTTGATCTCGACACGCATCTGCACACGCAGCTTCGCATCGAGGTTCGAAAGCGGCTCATCGAACAGAAACACTTGCGGCTTGCGCACGATGGCGCGCCCCATGGCGACGCGCTGACGCTGTCCGCCGGAAAGCGCCCGCGGCTTGCGCTCCAGGAAGGGCTCGATCGCGAGAATGCGTGCGGCTTCCTTCACGCGGGAGGCGATCTCGTCCTTCGGGGTGCCGCGGTTGCGCAGGCCGTAGGCCATGTTGTCGTAGACGCTCATGTGCGGATAGAGCGCGTAGTTCTGGAACACCATGGCGATGTCCCGCTCGGAGGGTTCGATCTCGTTGACGATGCGCTCGCCGATCTTGACCGAACCGCCGGAAATGGTCTCGAGTCCGGCGATCATCCGCAGCAACGTGGATTTGCCGCAGCCGGACGGTCCGACCAGCACGCAGAACGAGCCGTCCTCGATGCCGAGGGAAACACCCTTCACGGCTTCCACATCGCCCGCATAGATCTTGCGCACTGTATCGAGCGTCACACCTGCCATTGTCTCAATCCCTTAACATCTGCCTGCCCGTCGTGAACGCGGCAGAATTCATTGCATTTTTAAAGTCGGTCGCTTCCAAGAAATCCGCGTTTGACGCGTCACTTCTCGGTTTCAACGAGGCCCTTCACGAAAAGTCTCTGCATAAAGATCACCACCAGCACCGGAGGCACCATGGCGAGAACAGCCGTCGTCATGGCGATCTGCCACTCGGTCAGCGCGTCCTGCGTCGTGATCATCTTCTTGATGCCGATGACGATGGTCTGCATGGAACTTTGCGTCGTGATCAGCAGCGGCCAGAGGTATTGGTTCCAGCCGTAGATGAACTGGATGACGAAGAGCGCGGCGATCGTCGTGACCGACAGCGGCAGCAACGTATCCTTGAAGAACCGGAACGGCCCGGCGCCATCGATCTTCGATGCCTCGAGCAATTCGTCCGGGATCGTCATGAAGAACTGCCGAAACAGCAGCGTTCCGGTCGCGGACGCGATCAGCGGCAGGATCAGTCCCGCATACGTATCGAGAAGACCCAGATCGGCGACGATCTTGTAGGTCGGGTAGATGCGCACTTCCACCGGCAGCATCAGCGTGATGAAGATCACCCAGAACGCCGTGCGGCGGAACGGGAAGCTGAAATACACCACCGCGAAGGCGGACAGGATCGAGATCAGGATTTTTCCGATCGCGATGCCCATCGCCATGATGAACGAGTTGGTCATCATCATGCTGACCGGCTCGCGCGCGAGGCGTCCGCCGGAATACAGCGCACGCGGATAGTTCACGCCGGCCTGATCGCCAGGGAGCAAGGGCATGTTGCCGTTGCTGATGGTCGCAGCATCGAAGGTCGATGCGATCACCGCCAGGTAGACCGGGAACGCGACGATGACGACGCCCATCCCGAGAACCAGATAGGCGATGATATTCCGGTAACGCCTGTTCTCGACCATCAGTACTGCACCCTACGCTCGACGAATTTGAACTGGACCGCGGTCAACGCGATGACGATGATCATCAGGATCACCGATTGCGCCGCCGATCCGCCGAGATCGCCGCCGAGGCGACCATCGGCATAGACCTTGTAGACGAGTGTCGTCGTGCGCCCCGCGGGACCACCGCCGGTCACCGCGTCGATGATGCCGAAGGTGTCGAAGAAGACGTAGACGATGTTGACGACGATGAGGAAGAACGTGGTCGGCGACAGAAGCGGAAAGATGATCGTCCAGAACCGGCGGATCGGGCCGGAGCCGTCGATCGCCGCGGCCTCGATCACGCTCTTCGGAATGGCCTGCAATCCCGCGAGGAAGAACAGGAAGTTGTAGCTGATCTGCTTCCAGGTGGCCGAGAGAATGAGAAGCGACATGGCGTGATTGGCGTTCAGCATCGGATTCCAATCGACGCCCATGCCCTTGATCGGCTTCGACAAGGTGCCGAGCGTCGGGTGGAACATGAAGATCCACAACACGCCCGCGATCGCCGGAGCGACGGCGTATGGCCAGATCAGAAGCGTCTTGACCGCCTGGCCGGCCTTCAAGTTCTTGTCGGCCTGGGACGCCAGAAGAAGGGCGCAGGACAGCGACAGAATGGCGACCGCGCTGGAGAAGATCACCGTCGTCACCATGGCGCGGTAATATTCCGGCTGCGCGAACAGAACGCGGTAATTCTCGAAGCCGACGAATTCCGACGACAGGCCGAACGCGTCCTCCAAAAGGAAGGACTGCCAGATCGCCTGCGAGGCGGGCCAGTAGAAGAAAACGAGCGTGATCGCGAGCTGCGGAATGATCAGCAGGTAAGGCAAAAGCTTGTTTGAAAAGAGGGCTCGTTTTTCCATCGCGTCCGGGTCACCCAATATGGCGGCCAACGGGAACGACGTCCCGATCCGCAGGCTCTTTCATAAGATCATCCCGGGCAGTCGGTGACCGCCCGGGATGAAGCGTCTTTCAGATTGAAGGATTTACTTGGTAACCGTGCGCTCGAACTGGCGCAGGATCGTGTTGCTGCGAGCGACCGCCGCATCAAGCGCGTCCTTGGCAGGCTTCTGGCCAGCAAGAGCCGCTTCGATTTCCTCCGAGACCACGTCGCGGATCTGAACCATGTTGCCGAAGCGCAGACCGCGGGAATTCTCGGTCGGCTCCTTGTTGGTCAGCTCGATCAACGGAGTCTGCAGGACGGGGTTCTTCTCGTAGAAGCCCGAAGCCTTGGTCTTCTCGTAAGCCGCCTTGGTGATCGGCAGGTAGCCGGATTCCTGGTGCAGCTTCGCCTGACGGTCGGTGTCGGAGAGGAAGGCGAAGAACTTGGCGACGCCCTTGTATTCTTCCGGCTTCTTGCCGCCCATCACCCACAGCGAAGCGCCGCCGATGATCGAGTTCTGCGGAGCACCCGTGACGTCCGGATAATACGGCATCGGAACGGAGGTGAAATCGAACTTCGCATTCGCCTTCACGTTGCCGTAGAAGCCCGACGAGGTCAGGAAGATCGCGCATTCGCCCGAGGTGAAGCGGCCTTCCGAGCGGCTGTCGCGGCCCGAATAATCGTAGGTCTTGTCCTTCTGGAGATCGACCAGCGTCTGCAGGAATTTCACATGCAGCGGCGAGTTGAACTTCATCTCGGTATCGAAGCCGTCAAGACCGTTGGCCTTGGTGGCCATCGGCACGTTGTGCCAAGCCGAGAACTGTTCGATGACCGCCCACGGAGCCCAGGCATTGCTGAAACCGCAGGAATTCTGGCCCGACGCCTTGAGCTTCTTGCCGGCTTCGAAAACATCCGGCCAGGTCTTCGGGATCTCGGTGATGCCAGCCTTCTTGAGGGCATCCTTGTTGATCCACATCACCATGGACGAGGAGTTGAAGGGGAAGGACAGCATCTCGCCCTTGGCGGTCGAGTAGTAGCCCGTGATCGCCGGGAGATAGGCCTTCGGATCGAAGTTCTCGCCCGCTTCCTTCATCATCTCGCCGACCGGCTTCACGGCGCCCTTGGCGCCCATCATGGTCGCGGTGCCGACTTCGAAGACCTGCAGGATGTGCGGTGCGTTACCGGCGCGGAATGCGGCGATGCCGGCATTCATGTTGTCGGCGTATTGGCCCTTGTAGGTCGTGACGACCTTGTAGTCCTTCTGCGAGGCGTTGAAATCCTCGGCGAGCTTGTTCACGACGTCGTTGTTGGCGCCAGTCATGGCATGCCACCATTGAATCTCTGTCTGCGCAAAAGCAGACGTGCTCGTGGCAAGCCCCATTGCCACGGCGGCGAGGAAAATCCTCTTGCTCATCGTCAGTCTCTCCCTTGTCATCCCGGTGGGATGTTCTTGTCGTTCATGATCATCCGGGCACGAAAGCTGGATGACAGTGCAGTGACGGAATCATGACAAGCATAGCCGGCTTCAAAATGGAAGCCCTTTTGATGGGCGAGTCTCAGGGGCTGGGGACACCATTCCTTGGGAAGCAATTCCCTGCGCCGGCAAGCGTTGGAGACGAGTCTCCTCTGTCCAAAACGCCGTTAACGATGGCTTGAAGTTTCCCCCTGCAAATCGCCGCACTGCACTCTTCGCCTAAAGTCGAATCCGCTGCCCACGAAGAAAATTCTGTCCGTTCGACCAGGAAAGAGGTCCTTCGAGCGGAATCGTGGGCGACTCGAACTCAGATGACGTTGCGTTCGATCAGCGGACGGTTGGCGAGGACGCGATCGTAGCCGAGTTCCGACAGGTCGAGCGCACCGTAACGGCCGCGCACGATGAGTTCCGACAACCCGCGACCGATCGCCGGCGCCTGCTGCAGGCCGTGTCCCGAGAAGCCGTTGCAGAGGTAAAAATTCCCGATCTCGCCCGCCGGGCCGACGATGGCGTTGTGATCGAGCAGACACATGTCGTAGGGCCCGGCCCAGGCCCGTCCCGGCTTGATGGCCTCGAAGGCCGGCACGCGATGGGCGAGCGACGGCCAGATCACCTCGTCGAAGAACGAGAAATCGATGTCCTGCGACGCGGGATCGTCATCGTGCCAATCGGGATCGGCGTCGGCTTCCGGCGATGCGCCGCAAATGAATCCCTCGCCCTCGGGCCGCACATAGGTTCCCGAGACGTCGATGAGGAGCGGGCAGTTCTCGATCGTCTCGCGGCAGGTGAAGGTGAAGACGTAGCGCCGTTTTGCCTGAACCGGAATCGGCACGCCCGCCGCGGCAGCGAGTGCCCGACCACCTGATCCCGCACAATTGACCAGCGCTCCGCAGGCGATCCTGCGGCCGTCCTTGAGACGCACGGCGACCACGCGGGTCCCTTCGCGTTCGACCTCACCAACCTCGCCCTGAATATACTCGGCGCCCAGCGAACGGGCTTTGCGGCGGAACGCCTGCAGCAGACCCCAGCCGTCGAACCAGCCTTCGCCCGAATGACCCCAGGTTCCCGCCTTCAGATCATCGACGTTGAGCCAGGGGAAGCGCGCTTTGAGCGCCGCGGGATCCATGTACAGGATGTCGGCGCCTTCGGCCGATTGCAGTGCATGGTTCTCGGCAAGGACGGGCGCGCCGGCATCGGTCGCACAATAGAGATAACCGCCTTCCCGCAACCCGATTTCCGGGCGCTCGTCACCAACGGCCAGGCGCTCGCCGATGCTGCGCAGGAACTGAATGCCGTAGAGGGAAATGCGGACGTTCACCGCGCTCGAATATTGCTGCCTGATCGACGCCGCCGACAGGGCGGAAGCCGACAGATCGTAGGTCGGGTTTTTCTCGATCACCACGACGCGCCCGTCGAATCCCGGATCGGCGAGAAGATGATAGGCAGCCGAGGAACCCATGACGGCACCACCGACGATCACGACATCGGCCGCGGCAACAGGAGAAGAGGTCATCGTTCGAACTTCGTTGAAAGGATGATGGACGATTGCGTGCGCTCGACGCCCTCGAGCGCACCGATCTTGTCGATGGCGGCGTCGAGGGTCGGCACATCCTCTGCCTCTACCACCGCAAGGAGATCAAAGACACCCGCGACCGAATGAAGCGCGCGCAGTTCGGGCATCCGCTGCATGGCCGAAGCGACCGAGCCGGAAGCCTTGGGCGCAACGACGATCGTCACATGCGCCCGCACCATGCGGCGGCTGATTTCCTCCGCGAGACGGATCGTATAGCCGACGATGATCCCCCGTCGTTCCAGGCTCTCGACCCGCGCCTGGACAGTCGTGCGGGAGAGCTTCAGTCGCCGCGCGGCCTCGGCGTGACCGATGCGGGCATTCTCCCGCAACAGGGCGATCAAGGCGCGGTCCGTCACATCAAGCATCACTTCGACCAATCAGTTCGGCATTATGCCGAAACCTAGTCGGCTTTCCGTCTACCTGTCTATGGCGTTYTGCATGGTTTTCGCGTTTTCTTGACATCAAACATTTTGGGAGGCCTCCATGCATTCAATCCTCGTCATCGGCGCCGGCAAGATCGGCTCGACCATCGCCGACATGCTTCACGAGACCGGCGACTACGCGGTCACGGTCGCCGACAGCTCCGCCGTCGCCTTGTCCGCCGTCGCCACCGACGGCATCAAGACGATCCAGCTCGATTTCAGCGACGCCGTCGCGCTCCAATCCGCCTTGAAGGGCCATTACGCCGTTCTGAGCGCCGCGCCGTATCACCTGACTGCGCACGTGGCGAAGGCCGCGCGTCTCGCCGGCGTGAACTATTTCGACCTGACCGAGGACGTGGCGACGACCCGGATGGTGAAGGAACTCGCCGAGAACGCGACCACCGCGTTCGTGCCGCAATGCGGTCTCGCGCCGGGCTTCATCTCCATCGTCGCCCACGATATCGCGAGCCGTTTCGACAAGCTCGACACGGTGCGCCTGCGCGTCGGCGCGCTGCCGCAATATCCGTCCAACGCGTTGTCCTACAATCTCACCTGGAGCACCGACGGCGTCATCAACGAGTATATCGAACGCTGCGAAGCGGTCGTCGACGGCAGCCTGCGCGAAGTCCCCGCGATGGAGGAACTCGAGGAGTTCTCCCTCGACGGCACGCGCTATGAGGCTTTCAACACCTCCGGCGGTCTCGGCACCCTGTGCGAAACCCTCGCCGGCAAGGTCCGCACACTGAACTACAAGACCATCCGCTATCCGGGCCATTGCGCGCTGATGCGCGTTCTCCTCAACGACCTGCAGCTGCGCAACCGTCGCGAGGTCCTCAAGGACATCCTCGAACAGGCCGTCCCCGCCACCATGCAGGACATGGTCATCGTGTTCGTCACCGTGACCGGCGAGCGTGACGGCCGCCACGTGCAGGAAACCTATGCGCGCAGCATCTACGGCCAGTCGATCGCCGGAAGGCAGCGCACCGCGATCCAAGTGACCACGGCCGCGGGAATCTGCGCGATGCTCGACCTTTTGGTGGAAGGAAAGCTCGAGGCACGCGGATTCCGGCGCCAGGAGGAGGTCTCCCTGGAGACTTTCCTCGCCAACCGTTTCGGCCGCGTCTATGCGGGCGAGCGTCTCGGCGAAGTTCAGGATGTGGCGGGTAACAAGATCCGTCTCGACGCGGTCGCCTGATCTCCTTAAAGACGGTGGCACGAGGGCCACCGTCGACCCGGTTCAACAAACAACCAAGGTGGCGCGCCCGCATTGAGGCCCGCACACCTGTTCCCATGGGAGATCTCTGATGTCAGCCCGCGATCAAGCTGCTTTGAAATCCGTTTCCGCTTCGCCTTTGGATGTGGGATCGGAGTGTCGTTCGCTTTTGTCTCGTCTTGGTGTTTCGGAGAGTGTGTTTGGCGGGGGTGGTCGAGAGGCGCGTTCGCCGATCACGGGCGCGGTTTTGGGGCGTTTGGTCGAGACGTCTGCGGCGG